>CAZUVG010000331.1:0-4065 GCA_964623765.1 uncultured Roseicyclus sp. | reverse complement strand
CATCGTCGAGATGCAGTCGGCCTGCCGCTGCAGGAGCGGGTCGACGTTGAAGCCCGCCTGCAGAAGCGTGATGCCCTCGTCCGAACCGTCGACCGGGATTCCGAGCTGGCTCATCCACGACAGGAACGGGTACTCGTTGCCGAAGAACCAGTGCGCGACCGTCTTGCCGGCGAGATCCTCGGGCGTCTCGATGCCCGTATCGGCCCAGCAGGACAGCATCAGGCCCGAGCGCACGAAGGGCTGGGCGATGTTGACCACCGGCAGCCCCGCCTCGCGCGCGGCGAGCGCCGACGGCATCCAGTTCAGCATCACGTCGGCGGCCCCGCCCGCCAGCACCTGCGGCGGCGCGATGTCGGGCCCGCCCGGCATGATGTTCACGTCGAGGTTTTCCTCGTCGTAATAGCCGTTCTCCAGCGCCACGTAGTAGCCCGCGAACTGGGCCTGCGTCACCCACTGAAGCTGCAGGTTCACCGTGTCCTGCGCCTGCGCCGCGCCGGCGAGGCCGAAGCCTGCCACCGCCGCTATCGTTGTAATCCTGTTCACGTCTTCCTCCTTGCTGGACTTTTCGTCCGTTGATCTTCCCGTTGCCCCTTCAGCCCCGTTGCGACGGGTGCCAGAAGGTCAGTCTCCGCTCGATCAGGCTCACGAGCCCGTAGAACGCGGTCCCGGCAAGCGCCGCCACCGCGATGGATGCCCAGACCATATCCATGGCCAGACGCCCCACCTCGATTTTTATCCGAAAGCCCATTCCGACGACGGGAGAGCCGAAAAATTCGGCGACGATGGCCCCGATCAGCGCAAGCGTCGTGCAGATCTTCAACCCGTTGAAGACGAAGGGCATCGCCGTCGGCAGGCGAAGCTTCGTCAGGCTCTGCCAGTAGCTCGCCGCGTAGGTGTGCATGAGGTCGCGCTGCATGGCCTCGGCGGCCTTCATCCCCTGCACGCAGTTCACGAGCATCGGGAAGAACACCATCGCGACGACGACCGCGGCCTTCGACTGCCAGCCGAAGCCGAACCACATCACGAGAATGGGCGCCGTGCCCACGATGGGCAGCGCCGCGATGAAGTTGCCCACCGGCAGGAGCCCGCGCTGCAGGAACGGCGAGCGGTCGATGGCGATGGCGGTGAGGAAGGCAGCGCTGCACCCGATCGCGTAGCCCGAGAGCGCGCCTTTCAGGATCGTCTGGACGAAATCGGCCCAAAGCGTGTCGGTGTTCGCCGCGAAGGTCGTGGCGATGGCCGACGGTGCGGGCAGGATGATGGGCGAGATCTCGTAGAGGCGCACGGCCATCTCCCAGAGCCCGATCAGCGTCGCGCCGAAGATGAACGGCACGAGCAGGCGCACGCCAGCCCCCCGCGCCTGCCGTGCCAGCGTCGCGTTCAGCGCCCAGGCCCCGAGCCAGAGCGCGAGGATCGCACCGAGCCGCCAGTCGGCGAGGAAACCTGCCGCGACGACTGCTGCCGCCATCGCCGGGAGACCCCACTGCGGCAGACCGGTCCGACCCGTGTGCGTCGTCGTCGCGTCCGTCATCTGTCGAGCCCCATCCGCCGCAACGTCGCCCGTTCGATCGCGCCCAGCGTCGCCACGAGGGCGGCGGCGCAGATAGCGGCCATGAAGAGCGCCGACCATATCTGGATGGTCTGCCCGTAGTAGCTGCCCGTCAGCAGCCGCGCGCCGAGGCCGAAGCGGGCGCCGGTGGGCAGTTCGGCGACGATCGTGCCGACGAGCGACGCGGCGACGCCGACCTTGAGCGAGGCGAAGAGGAAGGGCACCGAGGCAGGCAGGCGCAGCTTCCAGAAGGTCTCCGCCGCGCTGGCCGAGTAGGTGCGCAGCAGGTCGAGGTCCATGGCGCCCGGGCTGCGCAAACCCTTTACCATGCCCACGACCACCGGGAAGAAGCTGAGGTAGGCCGCGATCAGCGATTTCGGGATCAGCCCCTCGAGCCCGATGGAGTTAAGCACCACGATTATCATGGGCGCGATGGCGAGGATCGGGATGGTCTGGCTTGCGATGGCCCAAGGCATCACGCTGAGATCCATCGCCCGGTTGTGGACGATGCCCACGGCGAGGAGAATGCCGGTCAGCCCGCCGATGACGAAACCCAGGAGCGTCGGAGCGAGCGTTTGCCAGGCATGGAAGAAAAGGCTGCGGGGGTTGGGGCGGTATTCGCCGCGCCGTTCGCGCAGGATCGGCTCGCCGATCGTGGTGTTCCAGAGCTCGGCAAAGACCTGGTGCGGCGCCGGAAGGACGGGGCGGTCCTGGCTCATGGCGTCGGCCATTATTTCCATGGCCGACATCTCGAGGCCGCGCCGCTCCATCTGGTCGACGGTCCAGGCGCGGTTGAGGCCGACGGACGCGGCGTACCAGATGCCGACGATGACGGCGACGACGGTCAGGACCGGCAGGACAGCGCCCGAGACCGCCCCGAGCCCCCGGCCGAGCGCGCCGACGCCGCCCCCCGGCGCGCTGTCGGTCGTGGCGCTCATGGGCGGGCCTCAATCGTCATAGGCGTGCCCCGCCCGGAGCCCTTCGCGCACCCGGTGAGCGATCGCGAGGAATTCGGGCGTGTCGCGGATGTCTAGCGGGCGGTCGGGGCCGAGGTCGCTCTCGATCACGTCGGTGATGCGGCCCGGGCGCGGGGACATCACGACGATCCTCGTGGAGAGATAGACCGCCTCGGGGATCGAGTGGGTGACGAAGCCGATGGTCTTCTCAGTCCGCTTCCACAGCGCGAGAAGCTGCTCGTTGAGGTGGTCCCGCACGATCTCGTCGAGCGCGCCGAAGGGCTCGTCCATCAGCAGGAGGTCGGCATCGAAGGCGAGCGCACGGGCGATGGAGGCCCGCTGCTGCATCCCGCCAGAGAGCTGCCACGGGTATTTCTTCCCGAAACCTTCCAGGTCAACGAGTTGCAGGACGTCCTTCGCGCGACGCTCCTGCTCCTCGCGGGGGTAGCCCATGATCTCGAGCGGCAGCTTCACGTTCTTCTCGATCGTCCGCCACGGGTAGAGCCCGGCGGCCTGGAAGACGTAGCCGTAGGCGCGCGCCCGCCGCGCCTCGTCCGGGGTCATGCCGTTGACCGTGATCGTGCCGCCCGTGGGCCGTTCGAGCGCGGCGACGACCCGCAGGAAGGTTGTCTTGCCGCAACCGGAGGGACCGATGAAGCTGACGAAGTCGCCCTTGCGGATCGTGAGGTTGACGTCGCGCAGCGCCTGCACCGGCCCGTCCTCGGTCTGGAATGTCAGATCGAGGCCGCGCGCCTCTATGACCGCCTCTGGCACGGCCCCGGCGGGCTCGGGCGTCCTGGTCACTCTTCCTGCCGCTGTCGTCAAGACACACTCCCCACCCAGGGCCGAAACATGAACTTCGCGCCGCAAGTCCCTGTTCCTGATTGAACTATCGTATCAGACACCGCTTACCGGAATACCCGATCGCTCCACCGGCCGTGGTGCCGTCAGCTCCTTCCACTGGCTGAGCGCACGGTTGACCGGCGCCATCGGAGGCCGCTTCACGAATTTTCCGTGGCCCTCCTGCGTGCGCACCTCGCCGTCGTGGATCGCGACCTGCCCGCGCGTCAGGGTGAAGCGCGGCAGGCCCGTCACCTCGTGGCCTTCGAAGACGTTGTAATCGATGGCGGACTGCTGCGTGCCCGAACTGATCGTCTTCGACTTCTCCGGATCCCAGACCACGATGTCGGCATCCGCGCCCACGAGGATCGCACCCTTTTTCGGATAGCAATTCAGGATCTTGGCGATGTTCGTTGACGTGACCGCCACGAATTCGTTCGGCGTCAGCCGCCCGGTCTCGACCCCCTGCGTCCAGAGCATCGGCATCCGGTCCTCGAGCCCGCCGGTGCCGTTCGGGATCTTGGTGAAATCGCCCACGCCCGTCCGCTTCTGCTCGGTCGTGAAGGCGCAGTGATCCGTCGCGACAACCGACAGCGAGCCGGACATGAGCCCCGCCCAGAGGCTGTCCTGATGCTGCTTGTTGCGGAAGGGCGGCGACATCACCCGGCGCGCGGCATGGTCCCAGTCGGGGTGGAAATACTCGCTCTCATCGAGCGTCAG
>CAZUVG010000330.1:0-4067 GCA_964623765.1 uncultured Roseicyclus sp. | reverse complement strand
CCAGAAGCGCATCGGGGTCGGCCACGCAGAGTTCGAGGTGCTCGGGCGCGATCCGGTCGGACAGCACGGCGGCCTCGGCAAGATCGCGCACGACGACGACCGCGCCGAAGTCGCGCCACGACGGGCCCGCGATATGCGCCCGTTCCAGCGTCGCGAGCCGCGCGTCCACCGCGCGTGCCACGGCCTTTCCGAATTCCGCGTCGTCGGTGATGAGGATCGACTGCGCGCTCTCGTCGTGCTCGGCCTGGGAAAGAAGGTCGATGGCGATCCAGTCAGGGTCGTTGTCCGCGTCCGCGATCACGAGGATCTCCGAGGGGCCCGCGATCATGTCGATGCCGACCTTGCCGAAGACCCGCCGCTTAGCGGCCGCCACGTAGGCGTTGCCGGGCCCGGTGATCTTGTCCACGGGCGCGATCGTCTCGGTGCCGTAGGCCATGGCCGCGATCGCCTGCGCGCCGCCGATGCGGTAGATCGTGTCCACGCCCGACAGCCGAGCGGCCAGCAGGACCAGCGGGTTGGCCACGCCGTCCGGCGTCGGCGCGCAGATCGCCAGCCGCCCGACGCCGGCCACCTGCGCCGGAATCGCGTTCATCAGGACCGAGGAGGGATAGCTCGCAAGCCCTCCCGGCACGTAGAGCCCCGCCGCCGCGACCGGCGTCCAGCGCCATCCCAGCGTCGCGCCCTCCGGATCGGTCCATCGGGCGTCCTGCGGCAACTGGCGGGCGTGGTAGGCACGGATGCGCTGGGCCGCGAACTCGAGCGCCTCGCGTTCCGCGACGGGCACCGCCCGGATTGCTGCGTCCACCTCCGCAGGCGTGAAGGCGAGCGTTTCGGGCGCAAGTTTCAGCCGGTCGAAACGCTCGGTCAGCTCGATCACGGCCGCATCGCCGCGCGCGCGAACGTCCGCGATGATGGCGGCCACGGCCTCGTCGACCTCGGGCGAATCCTCGCGCTTCATCTCCAGAAGCGCCGCGAAGCGCGCCTCGAAATCCGCCTCGCGGCTGTCGAGAAATGCCGGCATCCTTGCTGTTCCTCACGTGAAACCCTGGGGCTGTCGTCTATCGCCGATGCACGGCGGCGAAAAGCGCCCATCCGTCGCGCGTTGACAGCTGCCATCCGCAACCGTTGCGAATGACAAAAGATCCGCCCTGCACACCGGCGCGATGCCGGGCGGAACCAAGACCGGGTCCGGTGAAAGAGGAGCACGGCATGAGACGGACGACAGCAAAACCCGTCTGGGGCGACCGCTTCGGCGCGGAGCATGCAGACATGGGTACCTTACGAACACGAGATCACGGTGCGCGGCCGCGTCCTGTCGCTCGCCACCTATCTCCAGTCGCTCCAGGAGTGACGCACAGCGCCGGTCCGTCCCTCAGTCCGGATGGCCCGGCGCCTTGCCGGACGGCGCGGCATAGGGTCTCGTCACGTCGCGGAGCGTGACCTCCAGTGCCTCCACGTCCACGGCCACCGCGCCGTCGCCCGCCAGCACCATCGCGATGCGGCCCGTTCCGTCCTCTCCCGGCTCCCAGTCCAGCGTCAGGAGCGAGAGCACGAGGTCGGTGTCGTCCCGCGCCAGACCCTGGCTCGCGACGCGCAGGGCATCCTCGATGGTGAGGACCGACTGGACGCGCTCGATCCGGCCGCCGCCCAGTTCCCAGCGGAAACGGTTGAGCAGCACGGCGAAACGACGGCGCGACCGGTCCCACCTCATCTCGGCCGCCGGGAAGACCGCGTCCTGCACCAGCGCGGCGATCACCTTCAGATCATCGGCGTCGAGCGCACGCAGCGCCACCGGGCCTTCGTCCGCGTCCTCGAACCGGGCGTCCTCAGTCATCGCCCTGCACCCGCTCGATCTGCGCGCCGACAGCCGAGAGTTTCTCTTCCACCCGTTCGTAGCCGCGGTCGAGGTGATAGACGCGGTTGACCAAGGTCTCGCCCTCGGCGGCGAGAGCCGCGAGGATCAGGCTGACCGAGGCGCGCAGGTCCGTCGCCATCACCGGCGCACCCTTCAGCCGCTCGACCCCGGTCACGGTGGCAGTGCCGCCGTGAACGTCGATCCGCGCGCCCATGCGCATCAGTTCAGGCGCGTGCATGAAACGGTTCTCGAAGATCCGCTCCTCCAGCACCGCGACCCCGTCGGCAATGCACATCAGCGCCATCATCTGCGCCTGCAGGTCGGTGGGGAAGCCGGGGAAGGGCGCCGTCACCACGTCGACCGAGCGCACGCGGCCATTTCCGCGAGAGACGCGCAGTCCGTTCTCGCTTTCGCTCACCGATATGCCGGCGGCGTCCAGCCGTTCGGCAAAGGCCTCCACCAGCGCCATCTGCCCGCCGAGGAGTTCCACCGAACCCCCCGCGATGGCGGGCGCGAGCATGTAGGTGCCGAGCTCGATCCGGTCCACGACCACGGGGTGCGTCGCGCCGTGCAGCCGGTCGACGCCCTCCACGGTTATCTCCGGGCTCCCCTCGCCCTCGATGCGTGCGCCCATCGCGCGGAGGCAGCGGGCAAGATCCACGATCTCGGGCTCCCGCGCGGCGTTCCTCAAAACCGTGGTGCCCTTGGCGAGCGTCGCTGCCATCAGCGCGTTCTCGGTCGCGCCGACGGAGACCAGCGGGAACTCGAAGACCGCCCCCTTCAGACCGCCGGGCGCCGCGGCATGCACGTAGCCGTCGCGCAGGTCGAGCTCGGCCCCCATCGCCTCGAGCGCCCTGAGATGCAGGTCCACCGGCCGGGCACCGATGGCGCAGCCGCCCGGCAGCGAGACCACGGCCCGCCCCTCCCGCGCGAGCATCGGCCCGAGGACAAGGATCGAGGCCCGCATCTTCCGCACGATGTCGTAGTCGGCCGTGTGGTTGTCGAGCCCGTGCGAGGACATGGCCAGCACCCGCCCCTCGTTCAGCGTCGAAACCTCGGCGCCGAGCGAGCGCAAGAGCTCCGCCATGGTGCGGATGTCCGAAAGGCGCGGCGCGTTGGTCAGGGTCAGCGGCTCGTCGGACAGGAGCGTCGCCGGCATCAGCGTCAGGCAGGCGTTCTTCGCTCCTGCGATCGGGATCTGTCCCGAAAGCGCCCCGTTGCCCGTGACCACTATCCTGTCCATCTGCCTGTCCCCGCCCTTCGCGCGGCTCGCGGCCGGATCACTCCCCGCCCGTATCGCCCTTCTGCGCGCGTTTGCTGGCCTGCGCCTTGCGCTTGGCCATGTTCGCCTTGAGCGCCGCCTTCAGCCGCGCCTCCCGCCCGGTCTTCGCCGCCGGTTTCGGCGTCTGCTCCCGCGCCTTCGCTGCCATGGGGGCGTCATACAGGGCGGCGGCGGGGCCGTCCAGATTGCGCTTGCGTCATTGGTGGATTGCGACTAATCCCCGGCCGCGCGATCACGGATCGCGATCCGGGGCCGCAGTAGCTCAGTGGTAGAGCGCACCCTTGGTAAGGGTGAGGTCGGGAGTTCAATCCTCCCCTGCGGCACCATCCCAACCCCCTGAAAACAAACGAGGCCCTTGCATTTAAGGGCATGTGTCCGCTTTGATGTTACAAAACGTGTTACAACCGGGTTGGAGATGGCGGGGCAGCTTCGACACTTCCTGAACCGAAACGGACGATACTATGCACGCCTTGTCGTGCCAAAAGACCTGCGTCCCTATCTGGAGGGCAAGACGGAACTGCGCACCCCGCTCGGGTCAGATCGGCGCCTTGCCATACGGAAACATCCCGGAGCCTTGGCCGCCCTCCAGGAGCAGATTGCGGAGGCAGAGAGGAAGAGGGCGAACGCCTCGGGTCAGCCGGTGGCACAAGGTCGGTATCCTCTCTCGCCGTCCGACCTGGCCGCTACAAACCACCGCGAACGCCTCATCTTCGATGAAGAGCTCCGGCACGACCCGAGATACGCGGCCGTCGGCATCGACGACCTCTTGGCGTCCAACCTACGCGAGGCGATGGCAGGACGCCTGACAGACGAACAACTTCGTGGGCTTGTGGGGGACCGAATCGAGCGACTTCGACGTCGAGGCAACATCTCTGTGGCCTGCTGCCGGTTCCGTGGACACGGGGTTAGGTTTGCATAGCTCGTTCCTCG
>CAZUVG010000329.1:0-4076 GCA_964623765.1 uncultured Roseicyclus sp. | reverse complement strand
TCGAGCGGGTTGCGGTCGTCGGTGCACAGGCACATGTAGGGCGCCGTCGTCTCGGTCAGCACGGGCTGGAGCGCCTCGAGATCCTTCGAGACCGACCCCTCGCGGACCAGGACGCGCATCCCCTTGCGCAGTTTCTCCAGCGCTTCCTCCGCGCTCGTCGCCTCGTGCTCCGTCGAGATGCCCGCGGCGATGTAGGCATTGAGGTCACGGCCCGAGAGAAGCGGACAGTGCCCGTCGACATGCCCGCCCTCGAAGAGCCGAAGCTTCCGCATCGCCTCGGGATCGCGGTGTATCACGCCCGGGTAATTCATGAACTCGGCCAGCCCGATGCCCGAGGGATGACCCATGAGCGCCGAGAGATGGTCGGCGGTCAGCACGGCGCCCGCCGTCTCCATGTCCGTGGACGGCACGCAGGAGGACAGCTGCACACGGATGTCCATGAGTGTCCGGCGCGATGCCTCCTGGAAGTAGCGTATGCCCTCGGCGCCGACCACGTTGGCGATCTCGTGGGGGTCGCAGATCGCGGTGGTCACGCCCCGCGGCGTGACGCAGCGGTCGAACTCGAAGGGCGTGACCAGGCTCGATTCGATGTGGAGATGCGTGTCGATGAAGCCAGGGACCAGCGTCAGGCCCGAGACATCGGCAACCTCCCTGCCCTCGTAGCCCTCGCCGATGCCCACGATCGTGTCGCCGCAGTTCGCCACGTCGCCCTCGACCAGGCCGCCGGTGATCAGGTCAAGGACGCGCCCGCCCCGCAGCACCAGATCCGCGGGCTCGTCCCCGCGCCCCTGCGCGATGCGCTTCTCCAACTCCGCCATGGCTGAAACTCCTTCTCCTGCCGGGGAAGGATGCCGCAGGCTCAAGGCCGAGGCGAGTGCGAAACGGCTATTCCAGCGCCTCGATCAGCACGAGGTCGCGTTCCGACGCCCCGCGGGCGTGGGACAACGCCTCCTGGTAGGTCGCGCTCTCGTAGCAGGCGTTTGCCGCCTCGAGGCTCGGGAAATGCGCCACGACGTTGCGCGGATGGGCGCGGCCCTCCTTCTGGATGGCGCGCCCTCCGCGGGCGAGGAACTTGCCGCCATGGGCCGCGATGGCCTCGCCCGCGAGGGCGGCGTAGCGCTTGTAGGCCTCCTCGTCGGAGACGGTGACATGGGCGATCCAGTAGGCTCCGGGCATCTCAGGCTCCTTTCAGAAGGTCTTCGGCTGCGGCGATGGCATCGGCGGCGTGACTGGGATCCTTGCCGCCGCCCTGCGCGAAATCGGCACGCCCGCCGCCCCCCTTGCCACCGAGCTTCTGCACGGCGGCCTTCACGAGGTCGACCGCCGAAACCTTCGCCGTCAGGTCGTCCGTCACGCCCGCGGCCACGGCCGCCTTCCCGTCAGAATCGGCGATCAGAAGGATCGCGCCCGAGCCGATCCGGTCCTTGTGCGCGTCGATGAGCCCCGCGAGGTCCTTGCCGCTCACGCCCTTCAGGGACTGGGCGAGGAAGGGCACGCCGCCCACCTCCTTCGTGTCGGGCGCGTCGGACTGGCCGCCGCCCGCCAGCGCGAGCTGCTGGCGGAGCTGGGTCACCTCGTTCTCGAGCCTCCTGCGCTCTTCCTTCAGGGCACGCACCCGGTCAAGTACCTGGGCGGGCGTCGCGTTCACTTCCTGCGCAAGCGCCGCCATGCGCTTGTCCTGCCCGGCAAGGTATTCGAAGGCGTCAGGACCCGTCAGCGCCTCGATCCGCCGGACGCCCGCCGAGGACGCGCTGTCGCCGAGACAGACGAAAAGGCCGATGTCGCCCGTCTGCCGGACATGCGTCCCGCCGCAGAGCTCGATCGAGTAGGTGCGCCCATCGCGGCCCTTGCCCGAGCCCGCCCGCGTCCCCATCGACACGACCCGCACCTCGTCGCCGTATTTCTCACCGAACAGTGCCTGTGCGCCCAGTTCGCGGGCCGCGTCTGGCGTCATGATTCGCGTCTCCACCGGCGCGTTCTGGCGGATGAAGTCGTTCACCTCGCGCTCCACGCGCGCGATCTCCCCGGGCGTCAGCGCCTTGGCGTGGCTGAAATCGAAGCGCAGCCGGTCGGGCGCGTTGAGCGAGCCGCGCTGCGCCACGTGATCGCCGAGCGCCTGGCGCAGCGCCTCGTGCAGCAGGTGCGTCGCCGAGTGGTTCGCCCGGATCGTGGTGCGCCGCGCGTGATCGACCTCGAGTTGCGCGGCCTGCCCGGGCGCGATCTCGCCGCGCGTGACCTCGGCCATGTGGAGGAATACGCCCGCGACCTTCTTCGTGTCGGTGATCCGCGCCTCGCCCGTCTCGGTCCTGAGCGTACCGGTATCGCCCACCTGTCCGCCAGCCTCGGCATAGAACGGTGTCTGGTTCACGACGATGGTCAGGCTGTCGCCTTCCTGCCCCGCATTGGCCCGCTCGCCGCCTTTGACCAGAGCGAGCACCACGCCCTCGGCCGTCTCGGTATCGTAGCCCAGGAACTCGGTCGCCCCGTGCTCCTCGGCAAGGTCGTACCAGATCGTGGCGTCCGCCTGCTCGCCCGAGCCCGCCCACGCGGCCCGCGCCTTGGCTTTCTGCTCGGACATGGCCTTCTCGAAGCCCTCGACATCCACGGTCCGGCTGTCGCCGCGCAGCGCGTCCTGAGTGAGATCCAGCGGGAAGCCGTAGGTGTCATAGAGCCGGAACGCGGCCTCGCCGGGCAGCGCCGCGCCGTCGGGAAGCTTTGCAAGCTCGTCGTCGAGAAGCCGCAAGCCCCGCTCGAGCGTGGTGCGGAACCGCTCCTCCTCGAGCCTGAGCGTCTCGGTGATGAGCGCCTGCGCGCGGCCGAGTTCGGGGTAGGCCTGCCCCATCTGCTGCACGAGCGCCGGCACGAGACGATACATCAGCGGGTCCTGTGCACCCAGAAGATGCGCATGCCGCATCGCCCGCCGCATGATCCGCCGCAGGACGTAGCCGCGCCCCTCGTTCGACGGCATCACGCCGTCGGCGATCAGGAAGGAGACCGACCGGAGGTGGTCCGCGATCACGCGGTGATGGACGTTCTTCGGCCCGTCGGGATCGACGTTCGAGGCATTGGCCGACGCCTCGATCAGGCTGCGCATCAGGTCGGTGTCGTAATTGTCGTGCTTTCCCTGCAGCAGCGCGCCGATCCGCTCCAGCCCCATGCCCGTGTCGATCGACTGCGCCGCGAGATCGCGGCGCGATCCGTCCTCGAACTGCTCGTACTGCATGAAGACGAGGTTCCAGATCTCGATGAACCGGTCGCCGTCCTCCTCGGGGCTTCCCGGCGGGCCGCCCCAGATCCCGGGCCCGTGGTCGTAGAAGATCTCGGTGCAGGGACCGCAGGGGCCGGTGCTGCCCATCATCCAGAAATTGTCGGAGGTCGGGATACGGATGATCTTCTCGTCCGGCAGCCCCGCGACCTTCTTCCAGATCGCCGCCGCCTCGTCGTCGGTGTGGTACACCGTCACCAAGAGCTTCTCGCGGTCGATCCCGAAATCCTTCGTCAGCAGCTCCCACGCGAAGGGAATGGCCTGTTCCTTGAAGTAGTCCCCGAACGAGAAGTTGCCGAGCATCTCGAAGAAGGTGTGGTGCCGCGCGGTGTAGCCCACGTTGTCGAGATCGTTGTGCTTTCCCCCCGCGCGCACGCATTTCTGGCTGGTGGCCGCGCGCGTGTAGTCGCGGTGCTCGACGCCGGTGAACAGGTTCTTGAACTGGACCATGCCCGAATTCGTGAACATCAGCGTCGGGTCGTTCCGCGGCACGAGCGGGGAGCTGTCGACGATCTCGTGCCCGTTGCGACCGAAATAGTCGAGGAAGGTGGAGCGGATCTCGTTCAGGCTGGCCATGGCGTGCGGGTGCGTCCGTCGGGGAAAAGGGTCAGGGAGCGGATGTATATTCGGGCCGCCCGCGTGTCCATAAGCCTATGCCCGGAACGCGAAGAAGCGGCCGCTAAGGCCGCTTCCCGTTCCGTTTCGCGCTGAGGAGGCCTCAATCCTCAACCATCTCCGCGTCGTCGTCCTCCGATGCGCCGAACTCCAGCCCGTGGGCGGCGCGGATCTTGTCCTCGATGGCGAGCGCCAC
>CAZUVG010000328.1:931-4090 GCA_964623765.1 uncultured Roseicyclus sp. | reverse complement strand
GGCGCAGGGTGGTGTTGAGGGGTGCGGGTCGGCCCCGTGGTTGAGATGCCGGGCATTTGCATGTCGAGCACGGCCTGCCGACTGGCAGGTGGTTGATCTCGGGCAGAGACCACTGCTCTGGGTGGCCGCGCTCGGAAAAGCCTCGCGATGTGCGAAGCTTGTCGAAGTGCGGCATTCTGGATTTTTGGCAAGCCGCAGGCGGCTGGGTGGCGGGAGTATGAACCCGCCCCTCGCCGCCCCTCTGACCGGCCCAATGGCGCACTGCGCGTGGTTTCCGGTCCTTGAGCTTTGCGTGCATCGTAGATCATTCGTCTTCGCCGAGCAAGCCCACCCTTTCGAGGCGGCGCAAGTCGATATCTGCGGGCACGTCCGAGCCGAACATGGGGAGGCGGACGCGGGCCTTGCCGTGCCGGACTTCGTGCACTTCGACGGTTTGCCCGACGCCGCACAGGCCGGAGAGGATTTTCACGCGGTCGCCCCTGCGGATGCGGTCGGCGCGGCGGATTTGATCCTGGTCTGCGTTGTCGGGTTTTCGCATGGAGTGGATGCCTCGGAGTGCGGCGGGCGGAATGATGCCCCACGCGCCGGTTTGCATGGCGATGGCGCCTGTCACGAACGGGCAGCTGAGCACGCGGTGGCGGATGGCGCGGTGCGGGAAGCGGGCGAAGACGTAGCCGGGCAGGTATCTGGGCCAGTGCTCGACTTCCCGCCCCCTGATGCGTGTGACGCGGCTCTTGACGGGGTGGAATGCGTAGACGCCGCGGAGCGCAAGCCATCGTTCGGCGGCATCCTCACGCTGGGGGAGCGCGGTCAGGACGTGCCAGCGGGGGTGGCCCATTCCGGTGTGGATGGGTTGGCGGTCGAGGGGCATCACCTGCCCGACGGTCCAGCTCTGGTCTGTCATGCTCGTGCCCCTTGCGGGGCCGCGCGGAGGTTTGGCGGGGAGACTATGGCACGAGGCGGGGCGGCAGGGAAGGAATCCAAGTGTCCCGAGTGTCCACCCAATGTTAAATTGGGGTCAGATGATCCATAGGGGACAAGATAGAAGGGACACTTGGGACACTTGATGTATATACTATCTATCTCTTTGATTTTATTAGTGTCGAGTGTCCTTTTTTGCTTGGGACACTCGGTGGACAAAACGGGACACTCGACACGAAAAAGCCGCCCTGAGGCGGCTTTTCTGTCGAGTGTCCGCGGGACACTTGGCGAGTGTCCCGGCTGTTTTGGGACACTCGATCAGGGCGCGACGAAGCGTTTTATCGGGTGCCCGCCCATGGGGTTTGGGAGCCTTTCGACGCGGATCGATCCGTCGGCTTCCAGAGCCTCCAGTATCTCTCTCAGGTCGCGCGACCGGACCCTTCGGAAGCGTCTCTGGATGGACCGCCAATCGCGCCCGCCTGGGGCTTCGATGATGAACCTTTCGACGTCATTCACGTCGCGCTCATGCTGGTTGTCTGCGATGTGCGAGGCGATGTTGGCAACCATGACGCTGGCGGACCACCATGCGATTGCGTGGCCTATGTCCATGTCTCGTGCGTCGATCTCCGGGTGTTGCGGAGACCGGCCCACGGCGGAGACGAGGGCGATCTTGAGGGCGTTCTCGGTGACGCGCCGGAGGATGGCGGGGCCGCCCCGGATGCCGTTTCGCTCGGCGTATTCGGCGAATCCGGCTTCCTTGTCCTTGATGGCGATACGCGCCCGCTCGGCGTAGTGGTCGAGGTGCACTTGAGCGACTTTACGCTCGCCCATGTTTCCGGTGGGCGCGCGCGCGGTGATTGCGGCTGTCACTTCCCGCAGGGCTTCTGCGGTGGCTCCTGCGGCGCTGTCGTCGGGGTCTTTGCCGGCAGTCTGACCGAGCGGGAAGACGAGGTATCGGGCGATAGAGCCGTCTTCAAGCGACGATGACCCGAACGCTCGCCAGAATTGTTCGGGGGTGGCCATGCCGAAAAGGCATAGGTGCGGGCAGTCGATCGGTGATGGCTCTCGGGTCGCGTATGCGGTGCCGGTGAACAGGGAGCCTGCTGACGAGTAGAGCATCGTGAACTCGGTCAGGATTTCCCGTGAGTGGATGCCGGCTCCGGGCGATCCGATCTGTTGCAGCATGTGCCCGAATTCGTCGAGGAAGCACACGCGGCGCGGCCCTGCGGTCAGAAGCTGGATCAGGCCAGACCCGGACTTGATCCGATCCGTCCCGATCAGGTCCGCCAGTTGAGACTGCATCAAAAGCTCTTTCGCCGGGTTGACAATGGACGTCTTGCCGGTGCCGGAGCCGCCTATTGCGACGGTGTAGATGTTGGTGCGCAAGTTTGTCGGCGTGGCGTAGGCCCGGCCCATGGCGGCGCCAAGGAGCGGCAAGGCGACGGCGAGGGCGCCGGATTCGGTGTGGGTTGCCGATGCGGCGTCGATATGGCTTGCCACTGCGCCCAGGAGCCCTTCGCAGGCCCCCATGTCCTGCACCGGGAAGGGCGGCGGCTCTTTCGGCATCATGGCTTCCCACTCGGCGTCCGTGGGCACGGCGACAGGCTTGATGGGACCGACAGATCGACGCCCCCCAAGAAAGGCGGGCGTGGCGGCCCATCGGTTCGGATCGGGGGTGAGCTCCGGTTCGGGGGTCGGCTCAGGTATCAAGGAGTCCTTGACAGTTGGCGCTTCTGGCGCGGTCATGCCGGAAACGTCGGCGCGATCTTCCGGCCTGACGAACTGTTCCAGCCATTCGGACGCGACCGGGTAGGAGCAATCGCGGGCGGCCATCACCACGTCGACGGGGGTGTAGGAGCGATCGGCGCCGAAGTCGACGATCCCTTGCGGCGTGGCTTTGAGGTTGGGGTTGCGATCCTGCACGGCGCGGCCGGAGTTGGAGACGCGCCAGAACGGGACGGCCTCCCAGCATCCGGCGCGGCCTCTCTGGCGGGATTTCGGCAGATCGAGCTCCGGCCACCATGCGTCGAGGGCTTCCATGGCGCGGTCGTTGAGCGACCGACCGGCGGGCTTTTCGAGGTCGTGCGCCGTCGGCGCGGGGCGCTGGTAGTCGCGCCCGTTGACGCGGCGCGGCGCCTGCCGGGTGAGGCCGAGGTGCGCGAATGCGTCGTCAAGGCGGGCGACGGCATCGGCGGGAATCTCGGGCAGGTCGTCGGCTCCGATATCCTCGAAGCTGTC
>CAZUVG010000328.1:0-921 GCA_964623765.1 uncultured Roseicyclus sp. | reverse complement strand
CGGTGAGCCATCTATATGGCTGGCCTGTCTCCGGGTGGATCGTCGGCGGAATGACGGACTGCGTGCCGTGCAGGAGCAGCTCGACGGCTATGTCGGCTCCGCGATACCACCGGACGCGCGCCGTGTGCCCCTGCATGTCGCCGGATGGGCGATAGTAGCCCATCCACCCCTTGCGGCCTTTCCTGCGGACGGGAGACGGCCCCACGGCCTTGATTGCGGCTCGGTCGACATCCACATCGTCAGTGTCGATGTCGAGGCCGATGATGCGCCCGTGCGCGATGCAGAGCCCTGCTTCGGGCCACCCGGCCCACTTGTCGTGCAAGAAGTCGGGCGGTTGCTGGTCGCACCATTTCGACCACTGCGACATGGGGCGCCACGATGTGCCGTCCCACTGGCCCGGCACCTTGGCGCCGGGCATTGCGGGCATGGGGTGGTAGCCCATGTCGCGCAGGGTCTCCGCGAAGTTGGCGTATGGGGCTGTCATGCGGTTCTCAGAACGGAATGTCGTCTTCGGCGGCCTCGCGCATGGCGTCGCATGCGGCGCGGTAGAGGCGGGCGCAGAATTCGGCCCACTCTTCGCCGGTAAGCTCGGCCAGGTCTGTTTTGCCGATCTGGTCGAGGTAGGCGCCGCCCTCGTCGCCTCCGGCGATGGCGGCGGCGCGCTCGTTCTTGGTGAGGTCCGGTCCCTTCAAGATGAATACTCGCATGCAGGTGTCTGAGCAGAAGTGCGTGAGGCGCTCCGGGGTGGAGACTGCGCGGCCCTCGTGGGTGGATCGGTTGCATACGGCGCATGGTACGCCGGGGAGCGCGGTCATTCGGCGTCCCCATCGTAAAGGTTGCCGACCGATCGTTCGGCGCTTTCTAGGAACTTCGCCGCCTGCCGAGCGTATTCCGGCTTCAGCTCGACCCCGAGATATTTCC
>CAZUVG010000327.1:0-4096 GCA_964623765.1 uncultured Roseicyclus sp. | reverse complement strand
GAACGCGTCCACCGCACCCGGAACCGTGACGGGCTCGGGCGCGCCGAAAAGCGGCATGTGGCTATGGCCGGCAGCCCGCATCCCGGCTGCGGACAGCGCGGCGGGCGCGCGCCCTGACCCGTTGAGCGCGATGATCTCCTCGCTTCCGGCGGGTTTCACCAGCGCGAAGCAATCGCCGCCGATCCCGGTCATCGCGGGTTCGCAAAGACCCAGCAGCACACTGCCCGCGATCGCGGCATCCGCAGCATTGCCGCCCGCCTGCAGGATGTCGACGGCGACCTTCGCCGCCAATGGGTGCGACGTGGCGCACATGCCGTTTTCCGCGTAGACTGCGGACCGGCCCGGATGATGGAAATCTCGCATTCTGTCCCTCCGCTCGGATGCCCGACGCGCAAACTACGGGTCCTGACGCCGACGGCAAGGGCGTGTTTCATGGAGCTGGCGGGAAGGGGCTGGGGCAAAGACCTCGACGTCGCGCACTGGGTGGGGGCTTGATACACGCGACGCCGAGGGAAGCCTCTGCAGCTACGCCAACCGGTATCGCAACGATTCGCGGCGGAGATTGGTGCGCAATATGGCATTTCCTTGTTCTGGCGGCAGAAATGGGCGGACCTGCCTGCCCCTCCTGTCCGCCATCCCTGCGGAGTTTGCCGCAGGGCAGTCACATCCGGTCAGGAGATCGTGAAACAAAGCCGGTTCCAGTCGCCGCGCCGATTGTAGGTCAGGTCACTGGTCAGGTGGCGCAGCAGCGGCCAACCGAACCCGCCCTCGGGCCATTTTTCAAGTGCGACGGGGTCGGTGGCGGGCATGCTGCCCCCGGGCAGGGTATCACCGGGCAGCGGCGTGCCCCGATCCTCGATCCTGAAATGCAGGCGACGGGCGCAGGCCTCGATCTCGATCAGAACCGGGAGGCCGCTTCGGCCCGCATAGGCGTGTTCCTCGATATTGTTGAGCGCCTCGGCCAGCGCGATGGTCGCGTCCTCTACCTTGTCATGCGGCAGGCCCCGCCCCGTCAAATACCCCGCCACGTCCCGTAGGAGGGCGGAGACGACGCCCTTGCCCGAGTCGAAGCGCAGCACCGCCCGGCCATCGGGCGGAGTTGCCATAACGTATCCGTCGCCCCCGGTCACCGCAGCTCTAGGCCCTTTGGCGATCGTGCATGTCCGACAAGAAGGCGTCGGCGTCCGCGTAGATGGGAAAGACCCGGTCCATATGGGTCAGGCGCAGAACCTTTTCGACAGCGGGCTGGAGACCGGCAAGGGCGAGCCTGTGACCCGCGCCCAGCAGCTTGCGTGCGGCGACAACGGCGCCAAGCCCGCTGGAATCGAGAAACTCCACCTCGGTCAGGTCGAGCAGGACGGCCCGGCCGGAACGGGGGCCGGGCAGGCCCGGCGCTTCACGGTCCAGCGTCCGGGTGATTTCCGAAAAACGATCCTTGAACTGGATGGCGACGGCGGCATCGATGCGTTGCGCGTGCGCGCGCACGACCCCCACGCCGTTGACGGTTTCAAACGACAAGTTCACGACTGCACTCCGACGATTTGCTCTGCTATCAGGTTAGGCGCCGAGTCTTTCCAATTCGTGGACGCTCGCGGGCCAGAGGGAGGTGCAGATCATGGAAACCGTCGTCATCGCGGGGGCCGCCCGCACGCCCATGGGCGGTTTCCAGGGAGACCTGTCGCCCCTCAGCGCCGCGGAGCTTGGCGGCGCCGCGATATCCGCCGCACTGGACGGTGCCGGCACGCCCGAGGTTGACGAGGTCCTGATGGGCTGCGTCCTGCCCGCCGGCCAGGGACAGGCGCCCGCGCGGCAGGCGGGCTTTCTTGCCGGCCTCGGCGACGAGGTGCCGGCCACGACGCTCAACAAGATGTGCGGCTCGGGCATGAAGGCGGCGATGATCGCCTGGGACCGGCTGGCGCTGGGCCAGGCCGACGTGATCGTGGCCGGCGGCATGGAAAGCATGACGAACGCCCCCTACCTTCTGCCGGCCATGCGCGGCGGCGCGCGTATCGGGCATCAGACAACCTACGACCACATGTTCCTCGACGGGCTCGAGGACGCCTACGAACGCGATTCTAAGGGCGGGGGCCGCCTGATGGGCACCTTCGCCGAGGATTGCGCCGAGGCGTTCCAGTTCACCCGCGACCAGCAGGACGCCTACGCGCTTGGTTCGCTCTCCAATGCGCTGGCCGCAATCGAAAGCGGCGCCTTCGCGGCCGAGGTGGCACCCGTCACCATCCGCTCCCGCAAGGGCGAGGCGCGGATCGATACGGACGAACAGCCCGGCAAGGCGCGCCCCGAAAAGATCCCGCAGCTCAAGCCCGCCTTCCGCGAGGGCGGCACGGTGACGGCGGCCAATTCCTCGTCGATCTCCGACGGTGCGGCGGCGCTGGTGCTGGCCTCGGCCGAGACCGGGCTCGCGCCACGCGCCATCGTGCGCGGTCACGCGAGCCACGCACAGGCGCCGGCGCTCTTTCCCACCGCGCCGATCCCGGCGGCGCGCAAGCTGCTCGACCGGCTGGGATGGGAGGCGGCCGAGGTCGACCTGTGGGAGGTCAACGAGGCGTTCGCCGTCGTGCCCATGGCCTTCATGCGCGAGATCGGCGTGCCGCACGAGCGGTTGAACGTGAACGGCGGCGCCTGCGCGCTCGGCCACCCGATCGGCGCGTCGGGCGCGCGCATTCTCGTCACGCTGCTGCACGCGATGGAGGCGCACGACGTGCGCCGGGGCGTCGCGGCGATCTGCATCGGCGGGGGCGAGGGGATGGCCGTGGCGCTCGAACGTCCGGCGCGCTGGCAATGAGCCGGGTCGACTATGCCGCGCTCGCGGCCCGCTGTGCCGCGCTGACCGGGGGCGAGACCGACGAGGTGGCGCTGATGGCGACGCTTGCCTGCGAGATCCACCATTCCGACGACCGCTTCGACTGGACGGGCTTCTACCGGGTCGTTGCGCCGGGCGTTCTGAAGATCGGTCCCTACCAGGGCGGCCACGGCTGCCTGACCATCCCGTTCGAGCGGGGCGTGTGCGGCGCCGCCGCCCGCACCCGCGAGGTGCAGGTCGTCGACGATGTCGAGGCGTTTCCCGGTCACATCGCGTGCTCCTCGTCCACCCGGTCGGAAATCGTGCTGCCGGTAATCGCTGCCGGTGGCCGCCTGCTCGGCGTGCTCGACATCGACAGCGACCGCCCCGCCGCCTTCGACAGGGCCGACGCGGAGGGCCTCGGTGCGATCCTGTGCGCGACTTTCGGCGAGCAGGAGGGGGCGCGGCGATGACCACGGCGCCCGGGGCAGGGACGCCCGAGGCAGGGGCGCCCACGACGGAGCCGCGCAAGGGGCTCTGCCGCTGCGGCGCCGTCACCTGCTCGGTGAGCGGCCGGATGGGCTCGATCCCGCTCTGCCATTGCGGCCGGTGCCGGCGTCAGGCGGGCCATGCCCGGGCCTTCGCCGTGGCGCCCCGCGCCGCCATTGCCAACGCCGGTCCGGTCGCGCGGCTCCGCTCGGGTTGCGAGGCGGAGCGCGGCTTCCGCCCCCGTTGCGGCTCGTCGATGGTCTGGCGGATGGACGGGGAGGACACGATGTCGGTCTCGCCCGGCAGCCACGACGCGCCCGCCGGGCTGACCCCCGAGACGCACATCTTCGCCTCCCACAAGGGCGACTCCTGCGAGATCGAGGGCGATCTGCCCCGAAGCCCGTGACACTGATCCCGTGAGCGGCGCCTACCATCGGCCCGAAGGCCCGGTGCAGATCCTGCACCGCGACGCGTCGCTGCTGGTCGTGGTCAAGCCCGCGGGTCTGCTCTCGGTCCCCGGCAAGGCCGAGGGTGCCGGGGATTGCCTGATCGCCCGACTCGGCCTGATGGACCGCGAGACGCGCCTCGTCCACCGGCTCGACCGCGACACGTCGGGCGTCATGGTGTTCGCGCGGTCGAAGCAGGCGCAGCGCCACCTCGGACGCCAGTTCGAGCGGCGCTACGTGTCGAAGGAATACGAGGCGGTGGTCGCCGGTCACCTCGACGGCGCGGGAGAGGTGGAGCTGCCCCTCATCGCCGACTGGCCGAACCGCCCGCGCCAGATGGTCTGCCACGCGCGCGGCCGGC
>CAZUVG010000326.1:0-4110 GCA_964623765.1 uncultured Roseicyclus sp. | reverse complement strand
CCGACAACATGGCGATCTCGGGCGAGACGATCGACTACGGCCCCTGCGCCTTCATGGACGACTATCACCCCAACCGCGTCTTTTCCTCCATCGACCAGTTCGGCCGCTACGCCTATGCCAACCAGCCCCAGGTCGCGGCCTGGAACCTCGCGCAGCTGGCCACCGCGCTCCTGCCGCTGATGCCGGACCGGAACGCGGCGATCGAGGAGTTCACGGAGGCCGTCAACGGCTTTGCCGAGCGTTTCGACGCGGCATGGCAGGCGGTGCTGCGCGCCAAGCTCGGGCTTGCCGAGGCACGCGAGGGCGACGAGGCGCTGGCGCTTGACCTTCTGGAGCGGATGGCGAAAGGCGGGGCCGATTTCACCAACACGTTCCGCGCGTTGTCAGGGCCGGCGCCGGAGGATGCCGCCGCCGGGTTCTCCGATCCAGCCGCCCTGACGCCTTGGCTTGCCGACTGGCGCGCATGGTTGGCACGGGAGGGGCGGGCCGAGACGGACCGGATCGCGTCCATGGAGCGGACGAACCCCGCGCTGGTTCCGCGCAACCACCGTGTCGAGGCCGCGATCGCGGCGGCCGTGGCCGGCGACCTCGCGCCGTTCCGAAGGCTGAACGCGGCGCTGTCACGACCGTTCGACCCCACGCCGGAGGAATTTGGTCTTGCCGCACCGCCGGCCCCCGAGGAGCGCGTGACACAAACCTTCTGCGGCACCTGATCGCCTCGGCGGGCAGAGGGTGCACCTGGCGGCGGCAACATGCGGGCTCGGCGATATCCCCGGCGCGCAGGCAACCGCGGACGGGGAGGCCGTGCCCAAGGCCACCCCGCCGCCGACGAGGCCCGGACGACGCACCCGCAAGCCCGGGTTGAAGCGTCATGGACCCGCGCCCGGCGCGATTGCACCGCCTGCCCGAAGCCTTTTGCGGGCAGGCGGCCTGATCCACGGAAGAAGCGGCGCGAGTGGCCAGCAATAGGCCCCTGAATTGCTTTCCCGGGGATGCGACGCGGCCGCGGCTGACAGCACCCGTTCGTGGCAAGCGCGGGCGTCCGACCCGTTCCCGCGCCAGGAGGTGCCTCGACCCCGATACCGGCCGTGATCTCGCCCGCAGCCGACGCGATCACCCAGCCCGTTCCTTGCCTCTGCCGACGGACAGCGACCGGCGAGGATGTCGCACACCCCGCGTCCGCTGCCGGGGCGAGGACGAGCCGACCGGTCAGGCGCTGGCGGCCATCCCCGGCTTCTCCTCGACCGGGTCGCGCAGGACGTAGCCGCGGCCCCAGACCGTCTCGATGTAGTTGTCGCCGCCGGTCGCCTCGGACAGTTTCTTCCGAAGCTTGCAGATGAAGACGTCTATGATCTTGAGTTCCGGTTCGTCCATGCCGCCGTAGAGATGGTTGAGGAACATCTCCTTCGTAAGCGTCGTTCCCTTCCGCAGCGAAAGGAGCTCCAGCATCTGGTATTCCTTGCCGGTCAGGTGCACGGGCTTGCCCTCCACCTCCACGGTCTTGGCGTCGAGATTGACCGAGACGCGCCCGGTCTCGATCACCGACTGCGCGTGGCCCTGGCTGCGGCGCACGATGGCATGGATGCGCGCGACCAGTTCCTCGCGATGGAAGGGTTTCGTCAGGTAGTCGTCCGCACCGAAGCCGAAGCCCTTGAGCTTGTTCTCGGGGTCGTCGAGGCCGGACAGGATGAGTATCGGGGTCGAGATGCGCGCGGTGCGAAGCTGGCGCAGGACCTCGTGCCCGGTCATGTCGGGGAGGTTCAGGTCCAGAAGGATGATGTCGTAGTCGTATAGCTTGGCGAGATCGACGCCCTCCTCCCCGAGATCGGTCGCATACACGTTCAGATTCGCGTGCTTTAGCATCATCTCGATGCTTCTGGACGTGGTGGGATCGTCTTCGACAAGCAGAACGCGCATCTTACGTCTCCGATTCTCGCAATGGTCGAAATACACCCTGAATGGAAATGGTTAATTACTGGTTACTTACAGAGATAATACCGGTAACCCTCTCGATGCGAAGCCTGAACATGTCCTTCGGCGCGGTTCGTCATTCCCCGTCTTCACCGCCCGTGCGTTCCCCGTCTTCACCGCCCGTGCGGTAGCGCTGCAGCGCAGTCGCCTTCAGCGCACCGATCCCGTGACGCGCGGCCGCCCGGCGCCAGGCCTGCAATTCTTCCTCCGACAGGCCCCATGTCTCGCAGGCTTCCCGCGCGGTAACGAGACCGTGGTCCACCGCGGCCACGACCGCGGCCTTCCGGCTCGCCACCCAGCGCCGGGTTTCGGGCGCGGGAAGATCGGAGCGCGTGAGGAGCCTGCCGTCCGGCAGCGTCACGGAATGCGGTCCCTTGATGCGTCTGATGTACATCCACGCCTCGGTCTGCATGATGGTCGGCCCTCTTCTCCTGACGCGACGCGCTTAATTCGGCGTAAGCGGCGGGCTTGTGGATAGGGGCGATTTTCCTATATTGCCGTCCGTATCCCGCCCTTTTCCGCAGGCAGTTCCCGATGGCGCTCGACCGCACCGAAAGGCTCAATTCGCTCGGCTTCGCCCGGCCGCCCGCCGAGACGCGGGTGGTCGTCGCCATGTCGGGCGGCGTCGATTCCTCCGTCGTGGCCGCGATGCTCGCCGAGGAGGGCTACGACGTCGTCGGCGTGACGCTCCAGCTCTACGACCACGGGGCCGCGCTTGCGAAGAAGGGCGCCTGCTGTGCCGGCCGCGACATCCACGACGCCCGCCGCGTGGCCGAGGAGATGGGTTTCCCGCACTACGTGCTCGACTACGAGAACACCTTCCGCGAGGCGGTGATCGACGAATTCGCCGACAGCTATCTCGCGGGCGCCACACCGGTTCCGTGCATCCGCTGTAACGAGCGTGTGAAGTTCCGCGACCTCCTTGAGACCGCGCGCGACCTCGACGCCGATTGCATGGCAACGGGGCACTACATCCAGCGCCGGACGGGTGCCCATGGCGCGGAACTTCACTGCGCGGCCGATCCCGCGCGCGACCAGTCCTACTTCCTGTTCTCCACCACGCAGGAGCAGCTCGATTTCCTGCGCTTCCCCCTCGGGCACCTGACGTCCAAGGCCGAGACCCGCGCGCTCGCCGCTCGATTCGGCCTGCCCGTGGCGGACAAGCCCGACAGCCAGGACATCTGCTTCGTGCCGAACGGCGACTACGCCTCGGTGATCGAGAAGCTGCGCCCGGGCGCCGCCGATCCGGGAGAGATCGTGGACCTCGACGGCAACGTCCTGGGCGAGCATCGGGGCGTCATCCACTACACGATCGGTCAGCGGCGGGGCCTCGGCATCGGCGGCCTAGCGGACCCGCTCTACGTCGTGAAGCTCGACCCGGACACGCGGCGCGTGATCGTCGGCCCGAAGGAGGCCCTGTCGACGCGCATCGTGCCCGTGCGCGAGATCAACTGGCTGGGCGATGCGCCCTTCGAAAGCCGCGGGGAGTGGCCGCTCGCGGTGAAGATCCGCTCGACCCGCCCCCCGCGCGAGGCGGTGATCCGCCCAGTCTCGACCACCGAGGCGGAGGTGGAACTCGTCGTGGCGGAGGAAGGCGTAAGCCCGGGCCAGGCCTGCGTCTTCTACGCGCCGGAAGGAAGCCGGGTCTTCGGCGGCGGCTGGATTTACCGGGGCTGAGATCACCCAAGGAACGCCCCATGCCGCGGTCGTTCGACGACAGGCCTGCGTCTTCGACAAGACCGGCGGGACCTGACACCCGGTCGACGGTTTCCCATCCTGCAGTAGCGGCAGTTCAAGGCCGCGCAACCGCGGTCCGCGAGAGGAGTTCGCGGGCGCAGCGGGTCCGATGCAGCCATGAAGCAGCATGTGAACGCCGGCTTCGACGCCACTTCACGGGGCACTACAGACAGCAATGTGAGATGGCGCACCTGAGAGGATTCGAACCTCTGGCCTCTGCCTTCGGAGGGCTAAGGGCAGAAGCTAAATACTTTGATTATATTTGGTTATTTTCGCAATCGTTTCCCTCATATCGTTGCGCTTTGGCCCGTTTCGTTGCGTTTCGTTGCGCTCTTCCCTGGCGCCGACATCGCGGCAACCGCTCGCGACTGATGATGCGGGGAGTGATGCCAGTACACCCCC
>CAZUVG010000325.1:1047-4119 GCA_964623765.1 uncultured Roseicyclus sp. | reverse complement strand
GGGGACCATTTCGCCACGATAATGAATGCGCGCCGTAGCACGCCGGAAGATGACCCTGCAGCCTGTCCGGCACGCAACCAGTGATCGATCCCGGCTTGCACCTTGAGGGATGCAAGGGGCGAAGAAAGGGTCGATCCCGGTTGCGACCGGCGGCGAAGAGAACGGGACCAGCAGCACGACTTCTGCAATGCGCCCGCCGCCGGACGAAGCCGCGAGCGCGTCACAACTCCTTGAAATATCGCGCCACTGGCCATCGCTGGAACCCGAAATCCTCATAGACGCGCCGGGCAGGTTCGTGCCCGGAATCGCCGATGGTCTCGACCATGATCATCCGCATCCCGGCCGCGCGGATGTGCTCCTCCGCGAACTGCATCAGCCTACGGCCGATGCCCCTGCGCTGGTGGTCGGGCGCGACGGCGAGGATGTAGATCTCGCCCATCCTGTCCTCGGCGTGGATCCGGAGACCGATGAACCCGACCGGATCCCCGCCGCGGCGGGCCAGCCAGATGTTCTCGGGCTCGGTGTCCAGGAGCTTCGCGACATCGGCTCGCTGCCGCTGCTCCCATCCATCCGGGTAAAACGTGTCGTAGACGAAGCGCGGCACCTCGTGCCGGGTCCTGGCGAAGACCGGCGTCCAGGTGGCGATGGCAAGGTCGATCACCGCCTGCCGGTCGCCCGGACTGAAACGCGCGATTCCGACCTCGCCCGCGTCATCACGTCGTTCCATCTGCCGGCCGTCGCGTTCGGCGACCTCGCGACGATAGCGCCGCCCGCGCGGGCTCAGCCGATAGCCGACCTCGAGACTCTCGGTCAGCCCCAACTCCTTCAGGCTGCGCACCCGACGTTTGAACGATGGCTTGTCCATGCCTTTCTCGGTTGCAAGCTCTCCGGCAGGGCGGCCGGGGTGCCGGCCAATCAGGTCCAGGACGTCGCGTGTCCACGCACCACCGCGGCTGCGGCGGTCGAGCCGGTCGAGCGCGGAGGAGATCGCCGCGAGCGCGTCGGCATCGAGATCGTCGTCAGACGCCAGCGTCCGCCGGCCGTCCGGTCTGTCGAGCCGGAAGTCGATCCGGTAGAGGCGGCCCGGTCGGTCGCCCAGCTCCGCGAGCAAGGCGGCACGATCCCGCGCCCCGGCCGCACGCGCGTCGGCCTCCGAGATATCGTCACGAGACACCTCACACAGATCGTCGATGACAAGTTCCCCGACCGCGGTGCGCAGGCGCCCTCCCGGCTTGACCGTCGGCCTGCGCCAGACCCGGAAGGCTCTGGTCGCCTCGCCCCGTTCGATGGCGTTCAGAATGTCTCTCTTGAAAAGCATCCTTCAGCACGTGTTTCCGCTGCGTGATATCGTAATATGGTCTGCTGGCGCAGTTGGCCAAGTCGTCTCTGTCGCGATTCGGGCTAGGCTTTCTGCCACCTGTTCTGTGCTGGCTTCACATGACCTATGCAAGTTTTCCTGGCATAGCGCGTCGATTGAGACGACCTGGTCAACCCAAAAACCGATGTCGCGGAGCTGCTTGTCGTCGAAGCCAGGAAAGAGGTCGGTCGCACGCACCTGCCGCGGCCCGCCGATCGCGAGGAAGATGGACCGGAGAGTTCGTATCACCCCTTGGCCAACATGGTGCGATCCGTCTCGGCCACCTTCCAAATCGGTAGCCCGTAGTGTGTCCCGCGGCGCGCTTCGCCGCGGCGGGTGACCGAGGCAGCTCATGCTCCCGGCCGCGAAAGCAGCTTCCGGAGGTCGTCGTTCGCGCACGCCGCCGGGTCCACCGGCACCCAGATCTCGACGACGCCGCTTTCGTCGAGCGGATCGTACTCGGCCGGGTAGAGCTCGAAGTCCGGTGCAAATGCCGGAGCGAGACCGTTCGCTGACAATCCGCGATCCCAGACCGCCATCACCGTGTCGCGCAGGGTGGCGGCACTGCCGCGATGCTCGAACACCGCATAGGTGGCGGCTTCGATCCGCAGGCTCTCGAAGTCCGAGGGGAACATGGCCTCCCTGTCGATCTCGACCCCGGCCATGTAGGCGAACGTGCCGTCCCCATCCGGCGCGAAACAGACGCCGTAGCTTCGCTCATCGACGCGACCGACGATCTCCCCGAGACGCGGAACGAACTCGGCCCATTGGCCCGGGATCGCGCCGTTCGTCTCGACCGTGTAGCGTGTGGCGCGGCCTGCAACCCTGAACGCCCCGCGCGAGACGAAGCGCAATGGGGCCGGTGTATCGGATGTGGCGGTGTTCATGACGAGAGGCTCCTGTAAACGGTTCTGGAGGTAAACAGACCCGTTCCGGACCCGTCCGGGCGTGACGCCGAAGACCGCCTCGAAACTCCGGGTGAAGCTGGCCTGGGACTCGTATCCGCAGCACAACGCCACCTCGATGACCGAGTGCCGGCCGCTCCGAAGAAGAACCGCCGCTTCGGACATGCGTCTGCGGCGCACGTACTGCATCGGGGGAATCCCGAAGCTGGCGGAGAATGCGCGGCACACATGGTAGGTCGTGACGCGGGTTGCCGAGGCGATCGCGTCGAGACGGAGATCGCCCCGCAGGTTGGTCTCGATGAACCAGAGTGCCGTTTGTGCTATGGATCGTGTCACTTTGGACGATTCCTGCCGGATCTGCGGAGCCTGATGTAGCCCCTTGGAGGGGACTGATCTTTGCAGGCCTTGCGGTGTTGAGGCCGTGGTGGTTCGCACTCATCCGGCCAAGCCGACCGCCCGCGCAAATGGGCTTGGCCCTCCCCGGAAATGAGGTCTCAGTCCGCATCCTGCGCCGCGACGAACGCCGGTCGAGAGGTGCAGCGGTTCACCCAGTCCCGCACGGCCGCGTGGTCGGGTGTGGCCTCGGGGAAGTAAAGATACGGCGAGCAGAGCAGGATGTCGGCAGCCGTGAAACGCTTGCCCATCAACCAGGGCCCTGCCTGCAGCCTGGCACTCAGGCGATCGGCCACCTCGGCCCGGCCTCGAAAACTTGCCTGTGCCACGGGGTGCTCGGCAACGCCCAACACTTCGGCGATGTAGACTGGCTCGACCACGGCCCCGTACCAGAAAAGCCAGGTCAGGTAGGCCCCG
>CAZUVG010000325.1:0-1037 GCA_964623765.1 uncultured Roseicyclus sp. | reverse complement strand
CATCCTCGCCCGGTGCGATCCCGAGGCGCCGGTCCGGGAACAGGTCGGTCAGGTAGAGCATGATTGCGGCGCTTTCGGTGACGAGTTGCCCATCATGTTCCAAAGCCGGCACCTTGCCCTCCGGGTGGGGGTTGTCCGGATCGCGCGCACCGCTTCCGTCCTGGCGCGGGATGTCCGTGCGGCACAGCTCGAACGGGACATCGAGCTCGTTCAAGAGCCAGTGAATCCGGCCCGACCGGGATTTGGGTGCATGATAGAACTTCAGCATGGATATCTCCTCGTGTGTTGATACCGACTTCTAAACCGACCATCCTGACGAAAACCGTCAGGAGGGCTCATGGCACGCAGCGATCGTCTCCTTCGTCTGCTCCAGCATCTGAGGACAGAACCGGCACCGGTGACAGCGGCGCGTCTCGCGGACCTGTTCGGGGTATCGGAGCGGGCAATCTATCGTGACATCGCGGCGCTCCGGGCCGCTGGCGCCCTGATCGACGGGCAGGCCGGCTATGGCTACACGCTCACGGAAGACGCGGCCCTGCCGCCACAGATGCTGACACGACTGGAGGTCGAAGCGGTCATCCTCGGCCTATCGGCGGTGCGTGCGGAAGGCGACCCGAAGCTTGCGACGGCCGCGGCGCACGCATTGGCCAAGATAACGGCGACATTGCCTGAACAGGCGCGGCATCACGCAAGGCATGCCGGCCTGCGGGCGGCACGCGTCGATCCGAAGCCGCCGCTCGCGATCGACCCCGGCGCGGTTCGCCACGCGATGTGGGAAGAGCGTGCGGTCGATATCGACTATACCGACGCGGAAGGACGGGAGACCCGCCGCCGCATCTGGCCCCTGTCGGTCGTGTTCTTCGAGCGCGTGCTGATCGTGCTGGCCTACTGCACGCTCAGGCAGGATTTTCGGGCCTTTCGCCTCGACCGCATTCGGAGCCTCGCTGCGACGAGGAACAGTTTCCGCCCGCGCCGCGCCGCACTGCTGCGCCAATACCTGGATCACAATTCCGGGCCCATACGCTAGTGACGCAGTT
>CAZUVG010000324.1:0-4128 GCA_964623765.1 uncultured Roseicyclus sp. | reverse complement strand
CGGGTCCGGGCGCAACAGGCCCTCGGCCACGCGGGTGTCGTAGATCGCTTGCAGGTGCTGGCCCATGTGCCGTTCCTAGCCCGCCCTGCGCATGGGCCGCCACCGTGAAAACGCATCCCGTGCCCCGCCCGATCTGGCTGGCGATCCGGGCACGCACCGGCGCGTCCGAGAACCCCGTGACCGGGGAACCTGGCCGGTTCCGCGCCGGGTCCGGTCTCGCCATCCGGGATCTCGCCGGGGCGTCGGCCGGCCGCCCCGGCCACGCGGGCACGCCCGTTCAGTCCAGCCTGACCGCGTCGAGGATGTAGCGTGCGCACATCAGGTCCAGATGCGCGCCGCCGCCGTTCTTGAAGACCGTGATCTCGTCGGCCGAGCCGCGGGCGAACCCGCCGCCCGCGATGTCGTAGAAGTCGCCGAGGACGTCCGCCTCGGTGATCGTGCCTTCCGACAGCGGGATCTGCACCTCGCCAATATGGCCGATGGTGGTATGCCGCGCATCGACGAAGAGGCGACCGCGCCGCAGCACCTCGTCGTCGGCCTCGCGCATGTCGGGCCTGTAGGCGCCGATCAGGTCGACATGGGTTCCGGGGCGGAGCCATTCGCCACGCAGGACGGGCTCCGTCGACATCGTGGCGCAGGCGACGATGTCGGCGCCCGCGACGGCACCTGGAAGATCGCCCGTCGCGGCGGTATCGGGGAACCTCCCGGCAAGCCGCTCGGCCGCCGCGGGCGTGCGGTTCCAGACGAGAAACCGCGCCTCGGGAAAGAGCGCGCCGTAGGCCTCGCGCAGGCTGCGGGCCACGGCGCCGGCGCCCACGATCAGGATCGTGCGCGCGTCCCGCCGGGCGAGCTTTCGCGCGGCGAGCAGGCTGTCCCCGGCCGTCTTCCACTTCGTGACCAGGTGGAAGTCGAGGATCGCCTCGAGCGTCCCGTCCGCATCGGCATAAAGGCTGACGCCCCCGTTGATCGTCGGCGCCGCGAGTTCGGCGTTGCCCGGAAAGATCGTGGCCGTCTTCACCAGCATCCCCAACCCGTCGATCCAGGCCGCGCGGCTGAGAAGCGTGTCGCCCCCGCGATAGAGGAAAGTGTCCCCGATCTCGGCCCGCGGCAGACGGTGCCCGGCCTCGAGGGCGTCGGTCAGCGCCAGCCAGTCGAGCCGGCTCTCCGCCTCGCCCGCAACGATGGTGACGGTCATGCCGCGAACTCCGCCGCGTCCAGAAGGCCGTGAGCCACGAGCCGATCCGCCCAGCCTTTCGGCTCCTCGAAGAGATGCGCCTGCCAGCCCCGTGCCTCTGCCGCCGTCACGTTGTCGGCCCGGTCGTCGGTGAAGAGCAGGCGCTCCGGTGCAACGCCGCATTCTGCCTCCACCATCTCGTAGATCGCCGGGTCCGGCTTGATGACGCCCATGTGCCCCGAGACGAAGGCGCGGTCGAACTCGTCGAGGAAGTCGTATTTCGTCCGCGCGTAGGCGAAGCTCTCGATCCCGAAGTTGGTCAGGGCGAAAACCGGCACCCCGCGCGCCCGCAGCGCGCGCAGGAGCGTCACGGAACGAGGGATGGCGGGCGTCGCAAGCTCGATCCAGTTGTCGTGCCAGTCGCGGATCTCGGCGCGCCAGTGCGGGTAGGCTTCGGCGGTCTCGTAGATCACCTCGCGGAAATTCTCTCCCCGGTCGACCCGGTCGTTCATGCCGTGCAGGTCGACCTCCGCGAACATCGCGCGGCGCCGTTCCTCGCCGATCTTGCGGTCATAGTAGCGCTCGGGTCGCCACTCGATCAGGACGTTACCGATGTCGAAGATGACGGCGTCGACCGGCGCGCTCATGCGTCGACCCCGTACATGGCCTCGGCGTGGAAGCTCACGTGATCCTCCATGAAGGTCGCGACGAAGAAGTAGGAATGGTCGTAGCCCGGCTGCATCCGCATCGCACCGTTCTGGCGCCGCGCGACCATGGCCTCGGCCAGCGCCTCGGTCTTGAGGAGTTCGCCGAACTGGTCCGCCGTGCCGGTGTCGATCAGGAGCGGCCCCGGAAAGCCCTGCTCGCGCATCAGGATCGTGGCGTCGTGCGGCTCCCACAGCGCGGTGTTCTCGCCGAGATAGGCCGCGAACTGCCTGCGCCCCCAGTCGCTGTCCATCGGGTTGCAGATCGGCGCGAAGGCCGAGACGCTGGCAAAGCGGTCGGGGAACGACATGGCGATGGTCAGCGCGCCGTGACCGCCCATGGAGTGCCCGGTGATCCCCTGCCGCTCCTCGTCCAGCGCAAAGCGGGAGAACAGCGCGCGCGGCAGCTCCTCGGTCACGTAATCCCACATCTGGAAATGCTCGGCCCATGGATCCTGGGTGGCGTTGACGTAGAAGCCCGCGCCCTGCCCGAGGTCGTATGCGTCGTCGTCGGGCACGCCCGAACCCCGCGGGCTCGTGTCGGGAAAAACCAGCGCAATCCCCTGCTCCGCGGCCCAAAGCTGCGCACCCGTCTTCACCATCGCGTTTTCGTGCGTGCAGGTCAGGCCCGAGAGATACCACAGGACCGGCACCGGCCCTTCCGCGGCCTCCGACGGCAGGAACAGCCCGAAGGTCATCTCCGTCCCCGTCGCCTCCGAGGCGTGGCGGTAGACGCCCTGCGTGCCGCCGAAGCACCGGTTTTCCGAAATCGTGTCCATCGCGCTCTCCCTTGGCCGCCGACCCATCGGTAGCCTGCGGCCCGACCTTGCCGCAAGCCGTCAGAGGCCGACGGTGATCCCCGCGTAGCCCGATACCCATGCGATCACCGCCGAGACGGTCAGGATCGAGAGCGCCGTGGAGACGAGTATCGAGGCCGAGACCCGCTGCGGCGCCACCCCGTAGTGCTGCGCGAGGATGTAGACGTTGCCCGCCACCGGCAGCGAGGCCGCCGCGATCATCACCGCCGCCGCGAAGGGCTCCACCGGGAAGATCACGAGCGCCGCCAGCGCGACTGCCGCCGGGTGCAGCACGAGCTTGCAGAAGCTGAGCCACCCCGCGACCGACAGCCGCTCCGCCGACTTGCCCGCGAGGGAGGCGCCGATGGCGAAGAGCGCCCCGGGCGTGGCGGCCGCGCCCAGGATCGCCAGGAACTCGTTGACCGGTCCCGGCACGTCGAACCCCGTCGCCGACCATGCCAGCCCCAGCGAGATCGAGACGATCATCGGGTTCTTCAGGAGCCCGATCCCGACGTTCCGGATCGTCGACAGCCGCACCCGTCCTTCCCGCCCGCCGGTGACGAGGATCACGATCAGCGACGAGAACACCACGAGGTCGATGGTCAGCACCATCAGCACCGGCCCCGCCGCCGCATCGCCGAGAAGGACCACGAGCATCGGCACGCCGAGAAAGCCCGTGTTCCCGATCACCGCGCATTGCGCCTCGAAGGCGGCCTCGGCGACGGGACGCCCCCGGAGCATCGCGACGGCGGTCGCGATCAGGTAGACGACGAAGCAGCCCCAGAGATATGCGGCCACGAACCACCAGTCGAATATCTCGGCAAGCGACAGGTTAGCGGCGAAACGGAACAGCATGGCGGACAGCGCGAAGTAGAAGACGAACTTCGTCAGGTAGGCCGCGGCTTCGGCGGTGAAGAAACCGGTCCGGCAGGCCTGCCAGCCCAGCCCGATCAGGGCGAAGAACGGCAACGTCTTAAGGAAGATCTCGAACATGTCCCGGCTTCGCTACGACGCGGCAGGGCCCGAGTCCAGCGGCCACGCAGCCGCCCGGTTCCGCCGGAAGGACTTGCCGCAACTGAACCGTTTGGTTTACGTTGCCACGTGAAGGGGAGCCGAATGAACGCCGAAACCGGGATCAAGAAGGGGCGCAAGTTCGACCAGGTGATCGACGGGGCCCGCGCCGTCTTCCTTCGCGAGGGCTACGAGGGTGCCTCCGTCGACGAGATCGCGCGCGACGCGGGCGTCTCCAAGGCCACGCTCTACAGCTACTTCCCCGACAAGCAGCACCTCTTTCTCGCCGTTCTCGAGACCGAATGCGCCCACCAGGCCGAGGTCGAGATCCTGCTCGACGCGGGCGACCTCGCGGTGGAGGAGACGCTGCGGGTCATCTGCAAGACGCTGATCACCTTCTTCCTCTCGCGCTTCGGGCAGGACATGTTCCGCATCTGCGTGG
>CAZUVG010000323.1:0-4130 GCA_964623765.1 uncultured Roseicyclus sp. | reverse complement strand
AGGACAAGGTTGAAATCGCCCGGCGCGGCCATCCAGAGGCCCCATGATCCGATCACGTAGAACGCCGAGAACAGCCAGATGAACGGCATCCGTCGCCCCGCGAGGTCGGCCACGGCGCCGACGAATGGCGCAGAAAGCGCGATCACGAGGCCCGCCGCGCCGATCCCGTAGCCCCAGGCCGTCTGCGCCGCCGTCCCGTCGCCCAGAAGCTCGTTGACGTAGGGGCCGAAGATGAAGGTCAGCAGCAGCGTGTTGTAGGGCTGGCTTGCCCAGTCGAAGGCCCACCATCCCCAGACCCGGCGCTTCGCCTGCGGCGGAAGCGCGTCGAGCGGCGGCAGGGGCTTGGGTTCGGTGAGCACGGACATGGGCGCAGCATTCCAGCCCGCCCGGGCAGTTGTAAACGACTATCGCGCGGCTGGGTCCATGTCGCGCGGCTTCAGATGTCCGGCGGCCACGGACGCTCCGCTTCGGCCTCCGTCCACGCCCGCGCCCAGTCCGGCAAGGCGGGCGAGGCACGGGGCAGCCCCAGCGCATCGGCGACCCCGGCCGGGTCGGTCAGCCGGCCCTTCACCGTCACCCCCGTCCGCATCAAGCCGTGGTGACAGAAGGTCCCGCCCCGCCACATCGCCTGCTCGATGTAGATGAAGCGCGCATCCCAGCCGATCAGCCGCGTCCGGATCTCGAAGCGCCGGAACGGCCGGATGCGCGCACGGTAGCGGATCGAGGCACCGGCCACGACGAGGCCCCAGTTCCGCTCCTTCAGAACCTGCCAGAGACCGCTGCGCGCGGCGAGCCCGAAGCGGCCGAGGTCGAACAGCGTCAGGACCCGGCCGTTGTTCATCTCCATGAACATGTCGGTGTCCCACGGCAGGCACCTCAACGGAAGGACATGCGTGTCGAGGGGGTGGATGCGCGGCTTACGGCCTTCGGCGATCAGCACGCGGGTCATGCGCAGGAACGGGTACATGCGCGCCGTGAACCGCAGGACGGCGCCGCGCGCAAGGCCCTCCGCAGCGTCAGGGCCGCGCTTGCGCCCTCGGGCCGTGCGGCTTATGTCGCCACTGGAGTGCGACACCCCGTGACGAAGGCCTGCCGATGACCTCGCTGTTCCAGATTCTCATGCTCCTGCTCGACGTGGCCTTCTTCATCGTGATCGCCCACGTGATCCTGAGCTGGCTCATCAATTTCGGCGTGCTGAACCTCCACCAGCCGGTGGTGGGCCAGATCTGGGACGGCCTCAACCGCCTGCTGGAACCCGTCTACGGCCCGATCCGCCGCTTGCTGCCGCCGATGGGCGGGCTGGACCTCGCGCCGCTCGTCGTCTTCATCGCGATCTACGCGCTCAGGATCATCCTGACCAACAACGCGGCCTTCTTCTACTGAGCCCTCAGTTGACGAAAGGCGCGTCCGGGCCCCAGAGGTCGCGGATGCGTTCGTCGCGGTTGCAGGCGTCGCGATAGAGGTCGTAGGCGACCTCCTTCCGGCGCGGGCCAAAGCGGGTCAGGATGATGTCCTGCGACCGGTAGTAGTCCTGGTGGTAGTCTTCCGCCGGGTAGAAGGGCGCGGCGTCGCGAACCGGCGTCACGATCTCGCGGCCGAGTTCCGCCTCGGCCTCGGCGATCTCCTGCCGGGCGATCTGGCGCTCGCGGTCGTTCTCCACGAAAATGGCGGTCGTGTAGCTCTCGCCGCGGTCGCAGAACTGTCCGCCCGCGTCGGTCGGGTCGATGGAGCGCAGGAACAGTTCGATGATCCGCTCGTAGGCAATCACGTCGGCGTCGTAGGTGATCTCGACGACCTCGAGATGGCCGGTGCCGCCGTTTACCACCTCCCGGTAGGTCGGGTTCGCGACACTGCCACCCGCGAAGCCGGACACGACCTCGCGCACGCCCTGCACGCGCTCGAAATCGGCCTCGACGCACCAGAAGCAGCCGCCGGCGACCACCGTGGTCTGGATGTCCTGCGCCTCGGCCCGGTCGGCGCCGAAGGCCAGTGCGGCGAGCATCGCAGCGCCCAGCGCCACCACCTTCAGCGTTTCGCGGTTACGGTCGGATCCCATGGCATGTCCTCCTGCCATCGCTATGATCGGCCCAGCAGCCCCATGCTGCAAGCCACAGGCGCGTGAGGTCACGTTGCGGTGAACACCGGGCCGGCTTCGCGATGAACGTGGCCGGCCGCGTGGCCGTTCCATCCGGGGCGAGAGACCCCCTGCAGGCTTGCATGGCGCCCGGCCGTTGCCTATGCCGCAGCGATACCGGCATCCCGCGGAGCGAGGGCACCATGGACGACCGCAAGACCGCGCATTCGAGGCACCTGCCCGTCAGGACGCCGGGGGAAGCCGAGACGCGCAGTTTCCAGGACGCGGCCGAGGCAGTGGCCTATCTCGTCGAACTCTACGAGGCCGCGACCGGGTTTCTCCGCGCCCGCTTCCGCGAAGTGGTGCAGGACGGCGGCCGGCCCATGGCGCGGTTCCGCGCCTTCTACCCCGAGGTCCGGGTGACCACGACGACCTACGGGCAGGTGGACACCCGCCTCGCCTTCGGCCACGTCTCCGTGCCGGGCACCTACATGACCACGGTGACCCGGCCCGATCTCTTCCGACACTACCTGACGCAGCAGATCGGGCTGGTCATCCAGAACCACGGCGTTCCCGTGGTCGTCGGCCCCTCGATCACGCCGATCCCGGTGCATTTCGCCGTCCTCAACGACGCCGAGGTGCAGATCCCGCAGGAGGGCGCGATGTCCTTCCCGCTGCGCGACGCCTTCGACGTGCCTGACCTGCAGTCCACCCACGACGACATCGTCAACGGCTTCGGGTTCGAGCACGAGGACGGTTCGGGCGCGCTCGCGCCCTTCACGGCGCAGCGGATCGACTACTCGCTCGCCCGCCTCGCGCATTACACCGCGACCCTGCCCGAGCATTTCCAGAACCACGTCCTGTTCACGAACTACCAGTTCTACATGGACGAATTCGTGGCCTACGCGCGCAAGGCGCTGGCCGATCCCGACAGCGGCTACGACGCGCTCGTGGGTCCGGGCAACGACCGGGTCACGGATCCCGACCAGCCGCTCAACACGCCGGCGAAGCTGCCGCAGATGCCGACCTACCACCTGACGCGGGCGGGCGGCGGCGGAATCACGCTCGTCAACATCGGCGTCGGTCCCTCGAACGCGAAGACGGCGACCGACCACATCGCCGTCCTGCGGCCGCATGTCTGGCTCATGGTCGGCCATTGCGCGGGCCTTAGGAACACGCAAAGCCTCGGGGACTACGTGCTGGCCCATGCCTATCTCCGCGAGGACCGGGTGCTCGACGACGACCTGCCGGTCTGGGTGCCGATCCCGGCGCTCGCCGAGGTGCAGATCGCGCTGGAGGAGGCGGTGGAGGACGTGGCCGAGGTCTCGGGCTACGAGCTGAAGCGCATCATGCGCACGGGCACCGTCGCGACGGTCGACAACCGCAACTGGGAACTCCGCGACCAGGCCGGCCCGGTCCAGCGCCTGAGCCAGAGCCGGGCCATCGCGCTCGACATGGAGAGCGCGACCATCGCGGCGAACGGCTTCCGTTTCCGTGTGCCGTACGGCACGCTCCTGTGCGTTTCGGACAAGCCGCTTCATGGCGAACTGAAGCTTCCGGGCATGGCCTCGGCCTTCTACAGGACCCAGGTCGCACGGCATCTTCTGATCGGGATCCGCGCGATGGAGAAGCTCCGCGACATGCCGCTGGAGCGCCTTCACAGCCGGAAATTGCGGTCTTTCGAGGAAACCGCCTTCCTCTGACGGGGAAAAATCGTCAAAAAAGCGTCGCACAGCCCGTGTTTTTGGGTCCCGTCGACCGCCAAGCGTTGTATGGCACCACAACATTCGGTTACTTTCGCGCTAACGGGCTCAACGGCTCGGGGCAGATCAGGAGAGACACATGGCACAGAAACCCATGACCAAGACCCAGCTCGTCGCCGCGCTCGCCGACGAAATGGGCAGCGACAAGAAGACGGCCTCGGCGGCGCTCGACGCAATCTCGGCGATCGTGACGAAGGAGGTTTCCGGCGGCGGCGCGGTAACCATCCCCGGCATCGGCAAGGTCTACTGCCGCGAGCGCCCCGAGCGGATGGTGCGCAACCCCGCCACCGGCG
>CAZUVG010000322.1:0-4135 GCA_964623765.1 uncultured Roseicyclus sp. | reverse complement strand
AGCCCGCCATAGACATGGGCCGCGTCGGTGCCGGCGTGGCGACGCACCTCCTCGAACCAGATCGCGGCGATCGGCCCCGACAGGCGGTCGATCTCGGTGAGCCAGTTGGTGAAGCGCAGATAGCGCATGCCGCCACCGTCATAGCGGCCGGGCCTGAAGCTCGCGGTCCCGCTGGTGATCAGCCCGTCCGGAGCGCGCAACGCCCAGCCGGTGCTAGTGCCGAGATCGAGCGCGAGAATGCAGCGGTCGAGAGTGCCGGCAGCCGTGAGAGGCGCCGGGGCGATGTGTGGGGAGCGGTCCATGACGACCTCCTCTTCGAGTGAGAGGCCGGGGCGGCACGGCTGCCTGGTGAGGGCAGCACGCGCGCCCGGGCCGGGATCGCGAGGTCTGGTCAGGGTCACGTTGTCGATGCCGGGCACGCCCGGCGCTTCCTTCAATGGCTTCACCCCGTCCGCTTGAAGGAAGTGGGGACGCAAGCCATTGGCAGAATGAGGATAAATCTCTTCTTTCAATATTTCAGTTTCTTCATGGGGTATGTGTCTGGCACCCCTTCCCACCCACGCGCGCGAGGGTCTTTGCGTGAAATATTGAAAGAAGCCCCGCGCGCCGGATTTCCGTTCCAGGACGGAGGCTTGGGCGGGTACTTCCTTCAAATGAAGGATGGGGGCCGTTGAAGGAAGCATCGTCCCGGCCCTCACCGCATCGCCCGGAAGCGCATGGCTTTCCGCCCCCCGGTCTCCTGCTCGACCGTGGCGATGTCGCCGCTCTCGACCAGCGTGAGCAGGATGTCGTCGCGGTCGCGCGCCCGGAGCCATTGCGAGGCGCGGGTCAGCTCGGACTTGGTGACGCCTGCCGACCCGGCCTTGCGGATGATCTCGCGCACCCGCTTCAGATGCGCCTCTGTCTCGGTGTCGGCGACGTGGCGCTCGACGGCGTCGATGGTGCGCCGGGCGAAATGGCGCACGAAATCGATCGCCCAGACAGCATCCTCGAGCCGGATGACGGGATGGACCGCATCCCGCCCCACGGCCAGGACGAGCGCGACCTTGGCCGCGTTCTCCGCGATCCGGGCGAGGATCGGCGTCTGGAACGTGCCCGCCGCCGCCCTGAGCTCGGCGGTGATCTCTTCGCCCAGCGCGTCGAAGCGCGCCTGCGCGTCGTCGTCCATCGGCACCGTCATCGGATCGACGGCGGTCTCGGGGCCAGAGGTCTGGCCGGCCAGGTTGCCGCTCGTTCGGCCCCCGCCCTCGGCAAGGCGCTGCAGCCCCTCGATCAGTGGGCGCGGCGACGTGCGCAGCCCGGCACGACGGTTCTCGTCCGGGTAGTCCTCCTCGCTCGGCAGGATGATGAACCGGGCGAGCGAGCCGTCGACCACATTGGCGCCCTGCAGCGCCCCCCAGAAATGCAGCGGCGTCGTCGTGCCGTAAACGCAAAGGCAGGGCTGGACGATGTCGCGCCGCTCGTTCGAGCCGTCCCGGTTGGCGTATTCCGCGCCGAGGAAGACCCCGCAGGCGGCGGTGTAGAGCTCGGTCATGTTGTCGAGGATCTCGGTGATGTGGCGCGGGCTGCGCTTGCGGTCAGCCGCCGCCGAGAGGAACATCCCGAACTCGTCGATCTGGAACAGGATCGCGGGCTGCCGGTGGAGCGCGGTCAGCAGCCCCGCGCCCGAGGCGATCTTGTTGCCGCCCAGGTGGTGCGCCAGCTCCGCCGCGAAGAACAGCTCGTTGACGACCTCGCGGGCGTGGTTCTTGCCCGAGCCGCTGTCCGCGATGCCGACGATGTAGAGGTTCGTGCGCAGGTCGGTCGCCGTGCGGTAGCGCCGCCCCATCAGCGCGCCGAGGGCGCAGAGGCTGGCCCCCACCGCGAGAAGCGGCTGCGGTCTGCGCGCCGTGTCGATCATGTAGCGCGCGAGATCGCCCACGAGCCCGCTCGGGATCGTCAGCGTGAACGACGGTGCAGGCGTGAGGATCGGCATCGGGGCTTCGGGCTGGGCGAGCCGCGCGAGGAGGCCGGCCGCGGGATGCTCGTCGCCCGCGCAAACCTTCTGACTGCCGTCGAGCAGCAGGTCGGGGTCGGGACGCCAGCCCTTCTCCATGGCCAGGTGATAGATCGTGCCAGCGCCGATCCGCGCAGGCTTGAAGCTCGCCCATGCCTTCGTCGTTGCGACCGGGTCGTTCTTGGCCGCCTGCGCCGACCAGTCGGCGAAGAGCGTCGCGCCCTCCTCGCCCAGCGCGCCCTTCAGCGCCATGCCGATGCGCATCCAGCTGTCGTAGTCGAGCTCGGCGTTCGGCAACCAGGCGAGCGCGCTCCGGATCGCGGCCAGGGTGCCGGCCTGTGCGTGGGCCGGCAGACACGGATGCCCGGCCCCGTTCGCACCCTTCGCACCGAGGCTCTTCGGGCGCAGCTCGGGCGGGATCAGCGCCAGCGCCTCGTCGAGAAAAGCCGCAGCCCGGTCGGCGTCGATTTCGGGCAGGCTCTCGATGTCGAGATCCGCGAGCCCCTCGTCCGGCCAGGCATAGGGCTGGCCGGTGTCGGGATGCTTGGCATAGGCCACGAACTGCTGCCCGAGGCAGAGCACCTCGAGCGGCGCGCGCCGGATCCCGGCGAAGGGCTCTCGCGTGCGATAGACCAGCAGCCGCTTCGGTGCCTTGCCGATCCTGAGCGCGGGCGTGTCGCCCAGCCGCTCGCGGGCCAGCCGCTCGATGCGGAGCGCCAGTTCGCCATCCTCGGCAATATCGATGTCGAGCGCGGCGACCGCACCGCCGACGATCCCGACGCCGCAGTCGGGCCAGCTGGACCAGGTCGCGACCTCGAGCTCGGTCGTGGCGCGGCTCGCATGCCGGTTCCACTGCGGGTAGTCGTGCCAGGCCGCGCGGGCGAACTGGCCGGGTTTCTTGGTGCCGGGCGCGATCGGCAGGATCGCGTAGCCGTTGGTCACGAGACGCGCGCCCACGCGCGCCATCCACGAGGTGTCCGCCATCAGAAGGGCACCTCCGGGATCATGCCGTCGAGCCGTTCACGGTCCTTCGCCGCCAGGTCGCGCAGGTGGTCGCAGTAGCCGGTGACGATCACCTCGACGAAGGTGTCCCACTCCTCCTCGCTGAGTTGGGCGAGATCGGTCCGGCCGAGGCTGTCGAGATAGGCGCCGCCGGCCTTGCCGCCCTCGACCATGGCCGCCGTCTCGTTCGGGGTCGGATCGATCATGCCCGACCTCCGGTGGCAGATGTCCTGGCAAACCCGGCTGCAGAGGTCTCTGCGGCTCGTGTCGCGCCGCGGGTCGGAGACGCGGAAGCGCGCGTCGAACCAGCCCCAGCCGCGGGGTTCTCGATGGCAGACGGCGCAGAGCCCGGCACGGACGTAAGGCATGGGGCGAACCTGTAGGCGGTGATTTCGGTGAAGCGGCCCGCGGGGCGGACGGCGATCTCGGTGGGGCGGCGCAGCCGGTCCGCCAGCAGGAGCGCCTCATCGACGGACTCGGGCACCTCCAGCTCGGGCGCCCGCTCGCGCCACCAGCTCGCGGCCTTCCGGCGCGGATAGCCCTCGTGCTCGAAGCAGACCCATTCCGTGTGGAAGGCGAGCCCGCAGCGGTAGGTGACCTTCAGCGAGACCCGCCCGCCGCGCTTCTCGTGGCGGCTGTAGGTGACGTCGGTGACGCCGACCCATTGCGGCTTGCCGGTGGACAGCACCTCCAGCGTCGAGGCGGTCGGCTCGAGCTTCACCTCGCGGCCGGGGAACTCGAAGCCGCAGTCGGGGCATTCGAGCGCCGCGATGGCCACGATGGTCCCGCATTTCGGGCAGATCTTCGTCGGCGGCGGCCCATCGCCCGGACCACCCGGCCGTTTCGGCCGCACCAGATCGATGGGGCCATGCCGGCGGACATTCCCCGCGAAATCGAGAACGAGGCAGTTCTCCTTGCCCTCGGCGAGCCGCGTGCCCCGTCCGGCCATCTGGACATAGAGCCCGGCCGACTTGGTGGGCCGCAGCATGGCGATCAGGTCCACCGCCGGCGCGTTGAAGCCCGTCGTAAGCACGCCCATGGAGGCAAGCGCCCTGATCTCGCCGCGCTTGAAGGAAGCGATGATTGCGTCGCGCTCGTCCTTCGGCGTCTTGCCGAAGATGGTGGCGCAGCTCACCC
>CAZUVG010000321.1:0-4138 GCA_964623765.1 uncultured Roseicyclus sp. | reverse complement strand
CGGTCGTGCCGCCCATGGCGGGCATGGTCCAGACATGGCACCAGTTGTTGCAGTGGAAGAGCGGCACGATCGTCAGGTAGACGGGATAGAGGGTCATCCTCCACGAGATCGGCGTTCCCATCGTTATGAGATAGGCGCCCCGGTGGTGGTAGACGACGCCCTTGGGACGCCCCGTGGTGCCGGAGGTGTAGTTGAGGGCGATGCTCTCCCACTCGTCCCCGGGCATGACCCAGTCGAAGCGATCGTCGCCCTCTGCAAGAAGCTGCTCGTAGGTCATGTGGCGGCCCGAGGCGTGGTATCCCGCCGCCTCGTCCGGCACCTCGACGATCAGCGGCTGGTCCTCGTTCTCCATCTCCTTCAGCGCGGCCTCGACGGTGCCAAGGAACTGCGTGTCCACCAGCACGATCTTCGCCTCGCCGTGGTCGAGGATGTACGAGATCGTCCCCACGTCGAGACGGATGTTGATCGAGTTCAGGATCGCGCCGCAGGCGGGCACACCGAAATGCGCCTCGACATGCGGATAGCTGTTGGGCAGGACCGTCGCCACGACGTCGCCGGGCGCCACGCCGTGCTTCGCGAGCGCCGAGGCGAGGCGCGTGACGCGGACGTGGTACTCGGCGTAGGTCGTTCGGAACGCGCGGTCCACGACGGCCGTGCGGTCGGGAAAGACGCGCGCGGCCCGGACGAGGTGGCTCAAGGGCGTCAGCGGCACGTAGTTGGCGGCCCGTTTCTCGAGCCCCGTCTCGTCCTTCATCCAGCCCATCGCCGTCCTCCCTCGGTCGCGCAAGATTGTTTTGCCAGCAATGACAAGTCGCGCAAGAAAAGGAAAGGGCCGATCCACGCGCCGGTCTTGCCGTCGCCGAAGGGGGAACGGCGCGCACGAAACCGCGTTCGCCTCCTGCCGGCACGGGAAGGAGACGGCTGCGTGAGCCGAGGGACCTGCATCATCGTGAACCCCCGCGCCGGGGACGACGGCGAGACCAATCGCGAGAGCGAGGTGCGCGCGGCCTTGGCCGAGGCCGGGGTCGACGCCGCGATCCGGCCGCTCGCCGAGGCACAGACGCCGGGCGAGGCGGCGCGTCTTGCGATCGCGGAAGGCTTTGACACCATCGTGGCCGCGGGCGGCGATGGCACCGTCTCGGGCGTCGCGGACACGATCGTGAGGGCAGGTGGTGACGTTCGCCTCGGCATCCTGCCCTTCGGCACGTTCAACTTCTTCGCCCGCGGGCTCGACCTGCCGCTCGACCCGGCCGGGGCGGCGGCCGTCCTGAAGGCCGGCACCACGCGCGAGGTGAGGATCGGCACGGTCAACGGCCGCGCCTTCCTCAACAATATGAGCATCGGCCTCTACCCCTCGATCCTCGAGCGCCGCGAGGACGTCTACGCCCGCTGGGGCCGATCGCGGCCCGCTGCCTACTGGTCGGTCCTGACGACGCTTACGGACATGCACGCCCCGCTGCGGATCGACCTCGACGCGGACGGTGCGCGGGAGGAACTGGTCACGCCGCTCGTCTTCGTGGGCGCCTCGGCACACCAGCTGGAGGAATACGGGCTCGACGGCGCCGACGCGGTGCGCCAGGGCCGACTGGCGCTTTTCTCGGCGCGCGCGACCGGGGCCGCGGAACTGGTGCAGAGCGCGGGCGCCCTCGCCGTGGGCCGCGCGCGGGAGGGGGAGGAGTTCGACATCCGCACCGCCCGCGCCTTCGAGATGCGCCTTTCGCGAAAGGAGATCCTCGTCGCCCGCGACGGCGAGCGCGAGACGATGGCGACACCGCTGCGCGTGGCCTTCTGCGACCGCCCGATCCGGGTCGTCGCGCCGGAGGGGCCATGACGCGGATCGCGCATGTCTCCGACCTGCATTTCGGTACCGAGGATGCCGAGCTTCTCCTGCCGCTGCGGGACGCGATCCGGCGGGCGGAGCCTGACCTCGTCGCCGTCACCGGCGATCTCACGCAGCGCGCCCGCCCCGCGCAGTTCGAGGCCGCACGCGCCTTCCTCGACGGGCTGGACTTGCCTTGGCTCGCCGTGCCCGGCAACCACGACATTCCCCTTGACGAGTTCTGGCACCGCCTCGTGCAGCCCTTCGCCCGCTACCGTGCCGCCATCTCGCGGGACCTCGCACCGCGCTGGTCCGACGGCACCGTCAGCATCGAGGCGCTCAACACCGCCGACCCGCGGGCCTGGCAACGCGGTCGTGTCCGGCGCACGCAACTCATGCGCGCGGCCGGCGCCTTCCGCGAGGCAGGCGATGGGGCCGTCAACGTCGTCATGGCACATCACCCGTTCGAGCACGGGCCGGACATCGAGAAGCGGCTGATGAAGAACGCCCGCACCGCGGTGGAGACACTGGCGGAGGCGGGCGCGGACCTGATCCTGTCAGGCCACCTCCACCGCTGGCAGGCGGAGGCGTTCCTGTCGCGCAAGGTCGGGGCACGGGTGCTGCAGGTGCATGTCGGCACGGGCCTCTCCACCCGGCTCCGGGGACAGGAGAACGACTTCGCGCTCGTCGACATCGAGACGGGCCGGATGGCGGTGACGCGGATGGTGGCCGCGGGATCGGCCTTCACGGCGCGGCCGGTGTCGCGCTTCCGCCGCCGGGGCGAGGTCTGGCTCCGCGACCGGGAATGAGTGGCGCAGGTCAGGCCGTCGGACGGAACGTCAGCGACGCACCGTTGAGGCAGTGCCGCTTGCCCGTGGGGTCTGGCCCGTCGTCGAAGATGTGGCCGAGATGGCTTCCGCAGCGGCGGCAGTGGCACTCGGTCCGGACCTGGAAGAACAGCGTCCGGTCCTCCATCGTGCCGATGGAGTCGGGCAGCGCCTCCCAGAAGCTCGGCCAGCCGGTGCCGCTGTCGTATTTCGTCCCGGATGGATAGAGCGGCAGGTCGCAACCGCGGCAGTGGAATATGCCGGCGCGATCCTCCTCGTTGAGGGGGCTCGTGAAAGCCCGTTCCGTTCCGCCCTCGCGCATGACGCGGTATTGCAGGTCGGTCAGCATCGCGCGCCACTCTGCCTCGGTCCGGGTGACCTCGAACGGGCCTTCGGCGATGGCCGCGGCCTGTCCGTGACGGGCGGCAAGCCCGATGGCGGCGGCAGCCGTGGTCGCGGCGAGAAAGTGCCTTCTGTTCATGGTCGTGCCTCCCTGTGCGGGTTTCATTCTACCGCAGATCGGCCCGCGCGGCGAACGTTCCAAGGAACACGAACGCAAACGTGAAGGCGGATGAAGGCCATTGCGCGTGCCGTTGCAGGCGCGGGAAGTGCTTCACGGTGCGGGATCGATGCAGGTCCATCCCACCAATCGCGTCCGGTCGGTGAAGCCCATCGCCTCGACCGTTCCGCCGGCCAAGTATGCCGCATAGAGCATCCCGTCGCCGGCCGGCACTTGATCGAGTTGCGCGCCGGTGTCGTCGATCCAGAGCGTGAGGACCCGACCCTCCGTATCGAACGTGATCAGGTCGGCGGCGAAGGCGTCCGTCGAGTTCAGCATGCGTCCGTTGCGCGGTTCGGGATAGACGGCGAGCACGCCATCGAGCGGGGCGAGCGCCGTGATGCGGAAGAGCCCGCGGGGCACCTCCGCGCGCTGCTCGTGCATGGTCAGCGTGAGCGTTCCCGGCCGTCCGTCCGTCTCCAGTTGCACCTCTCCCCGGCGGCAATCCTCCGCCTGAGCCGCAGAGGCGATTGCCAGCGCGGCGAAGCCCGCAAGAGACCTGAACATCGACGTTCTCTCCCACAAGGATCGAACGGGGCCTCCCTGGCAGGCGGACGTGGCCAAACCGAGGCCGTTTCGGGACGGCCCCGGGATTCTTCGTCTCAGGCAGCCTCGGCCTGCGTGCCGAAGCGGCCGTAGAAGGTCTGGTTCCGCTCCGCCATCTCGCGCAGGAGCGCGGGGCAGGCGAAGCGGTCGCCGTAGGCCGCCTGAAGCTGGTCGCAACGCTCCGCCGCGAAGGGGGTTCCGAGCATGTCGAGCCACGAGAACGGCCCCCCCGACCAGGGTGCGAAGCCCCAGCCGAGGATCGCGCCCACGTCGCCCTCGCGGATGTCCATGAGCACGCCCTCCTCGAGCGCGCGGACGGCCTCGAGCACCTGCGCGAAGAGAAGGCGATGCTGCACCTCGGTCAGGTCCGGCTGGATGTCCGCCACG
>CAZUVG010000320.1:156-4139 GCA_964623765.1 uncultured Roseicyclus sp. | reverse complement strand
GCCCGTGCTGAAGGCACAGATCGGGGCGGACGACGCCCTGTTCGGCCTCGTGCTCCTGGGCAGCCCGGCCGGCCTCGTCCTGACGCTCTGGCTTGCGCCTGTGTACGACCGGAAGCTCATGGCCCTGTCGATGTCCGTGGCTGCGGCGGCGACCGGGCTCGCGATGCTGGTTGCCGGTTTCTCGGCTGGGCCGCTTGCCTTCTTTCTCGCGATGATCCTCGTGGGGCTGTGCTCGGGCACGCTCGACATCGTGACGAACACGCGCATCTCGGAACTGGAGGCGCGGCACCGCGCGCCGCTGATGAACGCGAACCACGCCATGTTTTCCGTCGCCTACGCGATCAGCGCAATCGCCACGGGGCTGGCGCGTGAGGTGGGTCTGAGCCCGCCGGCCATCTTCGCGGGCGTGGCGGCGGTCGTGCTGGTCCTGTCGCTTGCCATGCGGATGGAGCCCGAGCGCCTCGCCGGGACCGAGGCGCAGCCTGCAGGACTGCCGGGAGGCGCGGTTCTCCTGTGCGGGGGGATCGTCCTGATCGCGTTCTTCGTCGAAGCCGTGGTGGAGAGCTGGTCGGCGCTGCATGTCGAGCGCACGCTCGGCGGCGGCGCTGCCGAGGGCGCGACCGGTCCCGCGATCCTCGGGCTGACGATGGCTGCGGGCCGGTTCGCGGGCCAGGCGGCGGCTGGCCGTTTCACCGATGCAGCGATCATAACCGGCGGCTCGGTCATGGCCTGCGCGGGCGCGCTCCTGGCGGCTCTCGCGACGGTCCCGCTCGTGGCCTATGCCGGCTTCGGGCTTATGGGACTCGGCATGTCGGTGGTGGGCCCCATGGCGCTCGCGCTGACGGGCCGGATCGTGCCGCCGTCCCGGAGAACGGCGGCCCTGGCGCGGGTGAACGTGATGGGCTTCGGTGCGTTCCTGCTGGCCCCCGTCGTCATGGGGCAGATCTCGGATGCCCATGGACTCCGTGTCGCCTTCGCCGTGGTCGGGGTGCTGGCGCTGCTGGCGCCCGCCTTCGCGCTCGTCCTGAAGAGCAGGCGGCTGCCGGGGTCGGCCTGACACCCCGGCGCCACCGCGGGTTCAGGCACGGTCGGCCTCGTTGTCCATCCAGGTCTTGTGACGCTCCTCGTCGGCCAACGCCTTCTCGAGAAAGGGCTTCGCCTCGGCCGGCGCCTCGGGATTCCGCGCGGCGTTGCGGTAGGCGGTGACGGTGTCTGTCTCGTTCGTGCTCATCGCCTTCAGGATCGTGCCGTCACCGCCGGTCATTCCTGCGAAGTTTACCTTGCCCGTCGTCAGCATCGATTTCATCGAGCCCTCGCCGGGTTTGTAGGCGTGGTGCTCGTCCGCGAGGCGGTTCAGTTCCTGCAGGTGCTGTTCGTGATCGCCCTTGAATGCGCGGACCTGTTGCGCGCGGCCTTCATCGTCGAGTTTGTCGACCACGGCGTCGTAGGCTGCGATCGCATCGTGCTCGAGCTGGATCAGGTTCTTGAACAGGCTTTTGACATCGCTTTCGTTGCCCACCATCGTAACCATGTGCTCATCCTCCGCTCGGGGTTCTCCATGCCCGGGAGAACCGGCGCAGGGCGAGAGGGTTCCCGGCCTACTGCCAGCGGGTGGAGAAATCAGCCGGCATCAGGAGATTGTGCCGCCCGAGATTCGCCACGTCCCGCTCGCCGCAGAGCGCCATGGTCGTGTCGAGTTCCTTGTGTATGATCTCGAGCGCGCGGCTCACGCCCTGCTGGCCCATGGCGCCAAGCCCGTAGACGAACGCCCGTCCGATCATGGTGCCCTTCGCCCCGAGCGCCAGCGCCTTCAGCACGTCCTGCCCCGAGCGGATGCCGCTGTCGAGATGCACCTCGATCTTGTCACCGACGGCATCCATGATCCGTGGCAGCATCCGGATCGACGACAGCGCGCCGTCGAGCTGCCGGCCGCCGTGGTTCGACACCACGATCGCGTCCGCGCCCACGTCCAGCGCCTTCTTCGCGTCCTCTTCGTCGAGCACGCCCTTGAGGATCACGGGGCCGTCCCACCAGCTCCGGAACTCGCGGATCCGCGCCCAGTCGAGCGAGGGATCGAACGCCTCCGCCGTCCACGAGGCGAGCGAGGAAGGGTCCGTCACGCCATCGGCATGGCCCACGATGTTGCCGAAGAAGCGGCGGTGCGTGCCCATCATCTCCAGGCCCCACGGTATCTTCGTCGCAAGATTCAGGAGCGTGTGGATCGTGAACTTCGGCGGGGCGGAGAGACCGTTCTTGATGTCCTTGTGCCGCTGGCCCATGATCTGAAGGTCTACCGTGATCACGAGCGCCGAGCACTGCGCGTCCTTCGCCCGCGCGAAGAGCCGCTTCATGAAGTGGTCGTCCTTGAGGGTGTAGACTTGGAACCAGAACGGTTTCGACGTGTTCCGCGCCACGTCCTCGATCGAACAGATCGACATGGTGGAGAGCGTGAAGGGCACGCCGAACTTCTCGGCGGCCTTGGCGGCCTTGATCTCTCCATCGGCCGACTGCATCCCGCATAGCCCCACGGGGGCAAGCGCCACGGGCATGGCGTAATCCTGTCCCACCATCGCCGCCCGCGTGGAACGGCCGGCCATGTCCACGGCGATGCGCTGGCGCAGGCGGATCTCGTCGAAGTCCGACACGTTGTCGCGGAAGGTCCGTTCCGACCAGCTGCCCGACTCGGCGTAGTCGTAGAACATCTTCGGAACCCGCCGACGGTAGATGCGGTGCAGGTCCTCGATATTCGTGATCTTGGGCATTGCGGCTCCCCTCCCTCGCGGTTCCAAATTCCTATCAAGATGCAAGGGCTTGCGTCCATGCGGCGATGCGCCTTGCATTTGATACGATATCCCATGGTCCTCGTCGCCCGCCTTTCCGACGCGGCCTTCGTCGAAAACATGCAGACGGCCATGGGCCACATCTGGAAGGTCACGCCCGCGAACACCCGCCTCGACCTGATCCGCGCGGGCATGGACTGGGTGCGGATCAAACTTGCGGCGACGGAACTCGGGTTGGGCATGCAACCCCTCAGCCAGGCGCTGCATGAAAAACCCGAGATTTCCGGCCTCTACGACGAGGTCCATCGCCGACTGGCCCCGATGGCGGAACCGCGCATGATCTTCGCGCTCTTCAACGGGATCGGGATCGTCGAACAGCCCGGCCGCACCATGTTCGAGGCGCGGCTGCCCAAGGAGGTGCTCGTCCCGCATTTCGCCGTCGCGCACCAGCTTGTGCGCGTGTGCGACGGGCGCACGCCACTGGAACTGGCGACCTCCTTCCAGGTGCCGAAGACGACGCTGAGCCACACGCTCGCCCTTCTTGTCGGACGCGGCTGGATCGAGGTGCTCCCGAACCCGGAGGACCTTCGGTCCAAGCAAGTCTGGATCACCGAGGATGGCCGGCGGTTTCGCGACGGCGCCATCGCGCGTCTCGCTCCGGATGTCGCCCGGCTGGCGCAGGACCCGGCCCTGCAGGGCGTCGAGGACCTCGTGGCGCGTCTCGCCGAGATCCGGAAACACATGGACCGTGCGCGAGACCCGCGGTGACGTGCGGGTTCAGGCGCGGTGGGCGCCGTCCGAGAGGCTCTGCACGTAGGCTGCGACCTCCTCGACCGGCTTGCCGGCCGCGATCTCGGACACGATGGCCGAGCCCACCACGCAGCCGTCCGCGATGCCTGCTATGGCCTCCGCAGTCTCGGGCGAGCGGATTCCGAAGCCGACGATCACGGGAAGGTCGGTCTGCGCCTTGATCCGCGCGACCTCGGGGCCGACGGTGGCCGCCTCCGCCTCTCCGGCGCCGGTGATGCCCGTGATGGAGACGTAATAGACGAAGCCCGAGGTATTCTCGAGAACCTTGGGCAGGCGTTTGTCGTCGGTCGTGGGCGTGGCCAGCCGGATGAAGTTCAGCCCCGCGTTCTGGGCCGGGATGCAGAGTTCGTCATCCTCTTCGGGCGGCAGGTCCACGACGATCAGCCCGTCGAT
>CAZUVG010000320.1:0-146 GCA_964623765.1 uncultured Roseicyclus sp. | reverse complement strand
GCCCGCTGCCTTCGCGTCGGTTAGAAACCGGTCGACCCCGCGGGAGTAGATCGGGTTGTAGTAGCCCATCATCACGATCGGTGTCGTGTCGTCCTCCTTGCGCAGTTCCTGCGCGATCCGGAGCGTCTTCTCCAGCGTCTGCCCGC
>CAZUVG010000319.1:0-4151 GCA_964623765.1 uncultured Roseicyclus sp. | reverse complement strand
TCCATCCGCACCGACCAGGACACGCAGCGGCTGTCGATCCCCACGCGGATCGGCGTGCGGCACCCCAAGCTCGGGCAGGTCATCCGGATGATGGAGCAGAACATCGAGGACCCGATCAGCCCCGCGCAGCTGGCCAAGGAGGTCTCGATGTCCACCCGGCAGCTGGAACGCCTGTTCCGGCGCTACCTCAACCGCAGCCCCAAGCGCTACTACATGGAGCTGCGGCTGGCCAAGGCGCGCAACCTATTGATGCAGACGGACATGAGCGTGATCAACGTCGCGCTCGCCTGCGGCTTCGCCTCGCCCTCGCATTTCTCCAAGTGCTACCGGGCGCATTACGACACGACACCCTACCGCGAGCGCGGCAGCCACGCCGCACGCGTCAAGGTCTGAGCCCTCAGTCCTCCCGAAGGCGGGCGCGCCGCCCGCCCCTGCGACGCGTGGCCGGCGGGACGGTCAGCCCCTCCGCCAGCACCTTCAGCATCGGGTGATCGGCGGGTGTATCGGCGTGCCGGGCCAGAAGCGTCTCGATCAACGGCCGCGCGTCGGCCGCATCCACGCTCAGCGCCCAGTCGACGAAGATCGAACGGCACTCGGGCTCGGTGATGCCCTCGATGCGGAAAGCCTCGCGGACGAGGCCCTTGGGATCGGCGGGATCGCGGGGTTCAGGCATCGGCGCTTTCCTCCGGCGGCGGAAGCTTCTCGTCCACGATCATGCGCGCCTCGGTCCTCGCGGCATCGAGGCGTTCGGCGAGCGTTTCCGCGTCCGACGCGCCCGCCTGCTCGGCGAGGAAGGCCCGGCCCGAGACGCCCACCTCGCCCGCGTCGAGCGCCGCATCGGTCAAAAGACGGCCCGACTGGTTGACCGATGCAAAAAGCGCGTGGGCCTCACGAAGCGCGCGGGCCTGCACCGCGTCGATCCAGCCCGCTTCGGCCGCCGCGTCGATCTGCGCCGCGGGACGGCGTTCGGCGCGCCCCGCGATCAGCGCGCCCGCCTGGCTCAGAAGCTCGATGTCCTGCATGCCCCCCCGTCCTTCCTTCACGAGCCAGGTGCTGCCCGCCCGGCCTGCCGCCGCGAGCCGCGCGCGCATGGTGGCGGCGTCGGTCACGATCTTCTGGCGGTCGGGCGCGGTCTCGATCACCTCGCAGCGTATGCGCTCGATATCCTTGGCCAGACTGGCCTCCCGGCAAGGGGCCGCGCGCGGGTCAGGGCCATGTGCTCCCACGTCCAGGCCTCCTCGCGCTGATAGCGGTCGAAGGACGACAGCGCGGTCGCCACCGGACCCTGCCGCCCCGAGGGGCGCAGCCGCATGTCCACCTCGTAGAGTTTCCCCGCAGCCGTGGGCGCGGAAAGCGCGGTGACAAGCGTCTGCGTGGCCTTGGCGAACCAGCGGCGCGGGTCGAGCGGGCGGCGCCCCCCGGTCATCTCGACCCCGCCCGCGTCGTAGATCACGATGAGGTCGAGATCCGAGGCCGCCGTCATCTGCCCCGCCCCGAGGCTGCCCATGGCGAGCACCGCTCCTCCGCGTCCCGGCGCCACCCCGTGCCGCTCCGCGACCTGGTCGCAGACGCGGGGCCAGAGGGCGCGGACCACGGCATCGGCGAGGTCGGTGTAATGCGCGCCGGCCGTCTCGGGGTCTATGAGGCCGCGCAACTGGTGGACGCCCACGCGGAAATGCCACTCGTGCTGCCAGCGTCGGGCGGTCTCGAGCTGGTTCTCGTAGTCCTGCCCTTCCATCGCGGCCGCGAGTTCCGCCTCCAGCGCCTCGTGCCCCGGCCAGTCGGCGAAGAAGCGGCCGTCGAGCACGGCGTCGAGCACCACGCTGTGCCGCGAGAGGTAGCGCGAGAGCCGCGGGGCGGTGGCAGAGATGTCAACGATCAGGTCGACGAGCGGCGGGTTGGCCTCGAACATGGAGAAAAGCTGAACGCCAGCCGGCAGGCCGCGCAGGAAACCGTCGAAGTTCTGCAGCGCTTCCAGAGGTCTCGCGGCCCGGTCGAAGCGGGCGAGGAACCCGGGCTTCAGCCGCTCGAAGATGGTCTGCGAGCGCATCGAGCGCAGCGCGGGATAGCTCGGCCAGCGTTCCACGATGGCCGCCGCCTCCTCGCCGATCTCGGGCTGGGGCGTCTCCCGCCCGGTCGGGGCGAAGAATTCGCCGGTGAGCTCCTCTACCCGCTCGATTCGCTCCGTCAGCCGACGCCGGAAGGCCTCCGTGTCGCCCTCGCCGCAGAACCGCGCGAGCCGGTCGAACCCCTCGGCCGACTTGGGCAGGCGGTGGGTCTGGGCGTCGTCGATCATCTGGAGGCGGTGCTCGACCTCGCGGTGGTGGGCATAGAGCTCCGCGAGTTCGCCCGCCTCCTCCTGTTCGATCCAGCCCGCCTGCGCCAGCGCCTGCAGCGCCTTGACGGTGCGGCGCTGCCGGAGCGCCGGGTCACGCCCGCCGGCCACGAGCTGGCGGGTCTGGGCGAAGAACTCGATCTCGCGGATTCCCCCGGTCCCGAGCTTCATGTCGTGCCCTTCGAGCGCGATGGACCCGCTCCCGCGGTAGAGGCCCTTGTGCTCGCGGATGCGCCGCCGCATGTCCATGGTGTCCTGCACCATCGCGAAGTCGAGGTGCCGCCGCCAGACGAAGGGGATGAGCGTCTCCAGGAACCGCTCTCCCGCCGCGACATCCCCTGCCGCCGCCCGCGCCTTTATGTATGCCGAGCGTTCCCAGGACCGTCCCTCGGCCTCGTAGTAGCGTTCGGCCGCGTCCATCGAGATGCAGACGGGCGTGACCGACGGATCGGGCCTGAGCCGCAGGTCGGTGCGGAAGACGTAGCCCTCCGCCCCCGATTCCGACAGCAACGCCGCCATCCTGCGCGTCGCCCGGATGAAGCCCGCCCGCGCCTCCATCCCGTCCGCGTCGTCGAAGCGCGTCTCGTCGAAGAGGCAGATGAGATCGATATCGGAAGAATAGTTGAGCTCCCCCGCCCCCATCTTGCCCATGGCGAGCGCAACCATGCCTGCCCCGTCGCGGAAGGCGTCCTCCGCCGTCATGCCGGGTATCCTGCCGCGCCTGGCCTCCTGCGCGACGCAATGGGCGAGCGCAGCGGCCACGCAGGCGTCGGCGAAGTCGGTCCAGCCCTGCGTGACGGTGGACAGCCCCCAGACACCGCCCAGATCGGCCAGCGCCACGAGGAGGGCCGCGCGCCGCTTCAGCCGCCGGAGGCCCGAGGCCAGGCCCTGCGCGTCAAGCTCGACCGTCTCGCGAACGAGGGCTGCAAGCGTGTCCTCGGGCGGCTCGGCCAGCGCCTTGGACAGCCATTCTCCTTCCTGCCGGATGAGCCCCGCGAGATAGGGGGCGCAGCCCGCGGCGCCCTCGATCAGCGGACGCAACTCGGTGGCGATGTCGGGAACATGCTCAAGCGCCTCCGTGCCACGCTCGGTCACGAAGGGGATCGGGTGGCGCGTGATGCGTCCGGCGAAGCTCACCGTGCCATTCCCTTGCGTCCGGTCATGCTGCCCCTCCCCGCCTTGTCTCCGCCACCGATCCTTGCAAGGGTCCGGCGCCGGTCACAAGGGGCGAAGGACATGTCGAAGAGCGTGAAGCGCGTGGCGCGGGTGCTGGAGGAGGCGGGCGTCGCGGCGCATATCGTAGAGATGGCGGAGGGCACCCGCACGGCGTCCGAGGCTGCGGCGGCGGCAGGCTGCGAGATCGACCAGATCGCCAAGTCCATCGTCTTTCGCGCCGGGGATCACGGGACCGCCGTCCTCTTCGTCACGGCGGGCGGCAACCGCGTCGACGACGCCAAGGCGGGCGCACTGGCAGGCGAGCCCCTGGGCAAGGCCGATGCGGCGCTCATCCGGGCGCAGACGGGCTTCGTCATCGGCGGCGTCGCGCCCATCGGGCACCTGAACCCGATCCGCGCGTGGTTCGACCCGCGGCTGCTGGAGTTCGCCACGGTCTGGGCGGCGGCGGGCACACCGCGGCATGTCTTCGAGATCGAACCGGCCGCGCTGCTCCGTCTGTCCGGCGCGACGGCGGCGGATTTCACCGCCTGATCGTCTGCAGGACCGAGCGCGCGGCGCGCAGTCCCGGGTCCTCGCCCCCCCGCCCGAGCCGCGACATCGTCGTCTCCATGGCAGCAAGCTGGACCTCCCGCGCCGCGCC
>CAZUVG010000318.1:0-4159 GCA_964623765.1 uncultured Roseicyclus sp. | reverse complement strand
CCACGAGAAGGCCGTTGGGGCTTCGACCACCAACCGCCCGCGCGGCAGATGGTCGGGGAACGGCTTGCGCGCAGGGCGGCGACGCTCAAACCCCGCAACGGTCGTGGTCTTCGCCAACCTGCCCGCCGCGATCTCGTCCTCGGTGGTTGCGGCGACGAATTCCTCAAGCTGCAGCTCGATCCGAGCGATCAGGCCGTGAGCATCGCGCAGATGCCATTGGTCCCGTCGAGGAAGGGCGGCATCCAGCGCATCTGGCGGCGGTTCTGGGCGACTTTTAATGACGGTCCCCTTTCCATCCGAGAGGGTCGCCGTTTCCGTTCATCAGCAATTCATGTTGCACCGGATCTCCAGCCGCGTGATCGGCCGTGACGGGATGTGCGAATGTCCGCCGTCGAAACGGCTTTCTTTCGCGATGCCTTGCATCCGGACATGGTGCCTTGCGCCGTCAGGCGCGTCCGTGTCAGCCCGGCTCGGACAGGTCGCGCAGGATAGGGCAGTCTGGCCGGTGATCCCCCGCGCAGCGCTCCACCAGATCGGAGAGCGTGTCCCGCATCGCCGCGAGTTCCTCCATCTTCGCGTCGATCTCGGCGAGATGCTTCTCGGCCACGGCCTTGACGTCGGCCGAGGCACGGGCGCGGTCTTCCCAGAGCGCGAGCAGGCGGCGGCAATCCTCGATCGAGAAGCCCAGCGAGCGGGCGCGGCCGAGGAAGGCGAGCTTGTGCGCGTGGCGGTCGGTGAAGCGCCGGTAGCCGTTGGCGTCACGGTCCGGGCGCACGAGGCCGATCTCCTCGTAGTAGCGGATTGTCTTGGCCGGCAGGCCGGTCAGTTCCGAGACGTCGCCGATGTTCATGCCGCCCTCATCCGCCGGAGCCGGAGCGCGTTGGCCACCACCAGGACGGAACTTGCCGCCATGGCGCCCGCCGCGAGCATCGGGTTCAGGAACGGGCCTCCGTAAAGTGCGAGGACACCCGCCGCGACCGGGATCAGCGCGACATTGTAGCCGAAGGCCCAGACGAGATTCTGCGCGATGTTGCGCAGGGTACGGCGGCTGACCTCGCGGGCAGTGACGACGGCGGAGGGTGCACCGGAAACCAGCACCACGTCGGCCGCCTCCATAGCGACATCCGTGCCGGAGCCCAGCGCGATTCCGACATCCGCGGCCGCGAGGATGGGCGCGTCGTTGATGCCGTCGCCCACGAAGGCAACCTTGAGACCCTGCGCCTGCCAGTCGGCGAGCGCGGCGCGCTTGCCCTCGGGCGAGAGAGCCGACCGCGCTTCGGCCACTCCGAGTTCGCGCGCGACGGCCTGCACGGGACCTTCGGCGTCGCCGGACAGGATCGCCACGGAGACACCGTCGGCCGCGAGTTCGGCAACGGCGCGGGCGGCGTCGGACTTGAGCGGGTCGGAGAGCGCGATGCGACCGAGATAGTGCTTGTCGTGGGCGACATGCACGTTGGTTTCGGGGCCTTCCGGCGGCGTCGGAACGCGGACACCCCCGGCGGACAGATGCGCTGCGCTGCCGACCAGGAGCGGCGCGCCATCAAGCGTCGCCGCAATGCCCGCGCCGGTCGCGCTTTCGAAGGATGCGACCGGGGGTAGCGTCAGGCCGCGCGCCTCGGCCGCCTCGACGATGGCGCGGGCGAGCGGATGCTCCGAGTGCCGCTCTCCGGCCGCGGCGAGGGCAAGGAGCCTCTCGTCGTCCCCTTCCACGGGATGCAGGCCGGTCGCGGCGGGCCGCCCCTCGGTCAGGGTGCCCGTCTTGTCGAAGGCCACGAGGTCGACGCGGGAGAGCGTCTGCAGCGCATCGCCCTGCCGGAAGAGGACGCCGAGCTGCGCCGCGCGGCCGGTGCCGGCGAGGATCGAGACCGGTGTCGCGAGTCCCATCGCGCAGGGGCAGGCGATGATGAGGACCGAAACCGTCACGACCAGCGCCTGCGCCGGGTCGGAACCAAAGGCGAGCCAGAGGCCGCCCGCGACCAGAGCGATGACGAGGACGACGGGCACGAAGACGGCGGTGACGCGGTCGATCAGCGACTGGACCGGAAGGCGCGTGGCCTGCGCGTCCTCGACCATGGCGACGATGCGCGAGAGCACCGTGTCCGAACCCACCGCGGTCGCCCGGTAGACGAGCGCGCCGGTGCCGTTGACGGTGCCGGCCGTGACCGTGTCGCCCTCGGCCTTCGCCGCGGGAACGGGCTCCCCTGTCAGCATCGCCTCGTCGACGTGGCTGCGCCCCTCCTCGACGACGCCGTCCACCGCGACGCGCGCGCCGGGGCGAAGGCGCAGGCGGTCGCCCGCACGGATGCGCTCCAGCGGCACCTCCTCCTCCGACCCGTCCGCCGAGAGGCGGGGCGCGGTGTCGGGGCGGAGCGCCATGAGCCCGGCGATGGCCGCGCCCGCCTGCCCGCGGGCGCGCGCCTCCAGCCATCGACCAAGCAGGATCAGCGTGACGATGACGGCGGCGGCCTCGAAATAGACATGGCGCCCGGTCGCGGGAACCAGTTCCGGGGCGAAGGTGACCACGGTGGACCAGGCCCAGGCCGCGCCTGCGCCGAGGACGACGAGGCTGTTCATCTCGGGCCTGCGGCGGAGGAGCGCGGGCACGCCGAGACGGAAGAAGACCGCGCCCGGCCCGGCAAGAACGGCTGTGGTGAGAACGAACTGCAGGATGCGCAGGGGCGTCTGACCGAAACTCATCGTCAGCCAGTGGTGGAAGGCCGGGATCATGTGCCCGCCCATCTCGACGATGAAGACGGGCAACGTCAGGATCGCCGAGAGGATGAAGGCGCGGCGGTAGGGCGCGGCCTCGTCGGCATCTGCGGGCATGCCCGCGGCCTCCTCCGGCGAACCGACGGGCGTGACCGGGTAGCCGGCCCTTTCCATGTGCGCCTGCAGCGCGTCCATGTCGAGCGGGCCGTCGGGCAGAACCTCGGCGCGGCGCGTGGCGAGATTGACGCTGGCCTCGGCGACGCCGGGGGACTCGCGCAGGGCCGCCTCGGCACGCGCGACGCAGCTGCCGCAGCTGAGGTTCGCGACCTCGAGACGGACGGGCGCCGCCTCGGCGCGGGGCTTGGCGGGATAGCCAGCCTTCTGCATCGCGGGCCCCACGGCGCCGGGCTCGAAACCCGGGCCGGCCAGTATCTCGGCACGGCGGGTGGCGAAGTTCACGCGCGCCTCGGCCACGCCGGGGATCGCCTCGAGCGCGGACTGAGCGCGGGAGGCGCACCCGCCGCAGCTGAGGTTGGCGATATCGTAGCGCAGGCGGTGGGTCTGGAGGGTATCAGGCATGTCGGGCGGATCCTTTCGCTCACCCGCAGATAGGGGTTCCAGCAACTGGAAGGTCAAGACCCGACCTGAACAGGCTTACGTCGCCGGCGCCGGTTCCGTGCAAGGAACGTCCGATATCTCAGGCTGCGATCCAGTCGAAGAAATCCTCGCCAGCGCGGGCACGCATGTCGCGGGCCATGGCCGCGCCGAGTTCGGCGCCGTCCTCGACGGGTGCGCTGCGGTCGTCGGTCAGCACTTCCGAGCCATCGGGACGCAGGATCTCGCCGCGAAGCCGGAGCGTGCCGCCGTCGAGTTCCGCGAGCCCCGCGATGGGCGTCTCGCAGGAGCCGTCGAGACCCGCGAGGAAGGCGCGTTCGGCGGCGAGGCGTTGGCCGGTGGTTCGATCGTGGATCGCCTCGAGCATGGCCGCGACGCGGGTATCGTCCTCCCGTCGCTCGATGCCGATCGCGCCCTGGGCGATGGCCGGCAGCACGTCCTCGGGCGGGATGGCGGATTTCACCACCTCGGTCATGTCGAGCCGCCTGAGACCCGCCATGGCAAGGAACGTCGCGTCGGCCACGCCGTCGCCGAGTTTCTTCATCCGCGTCTGCACGTTGCCGCGGAATTCCACGATCTCGAGATCGGGACGCCGCGCCTTCAGTTGCGCCCGCCGGCGCAGCGAGGAAGAGCCGACGCGCGCGCCCTCCGGCAGGGCGGCGATGCTGTCATGGTGGAGCGAGACGAAGGCGTCGCGCACGTCTTCCCGCGGGAGATAGCAGTCCAGGACGAGGCCCGGCGGCTGAAGCGTCGGCATGTCCTTCATCGAGTGCACGGCGATGTCGATGCCGCCCGACAGCATGCTTTCCTCGATTTCCTTGGTGAAGAGCCCCTT
>CAZUVG010000317.1:0-4173 GCA_964623765.1 uncultured Roseicyclus sp. | reverse complement strand
GCCAAGGCTGGCCTATTGGCTCGCGGTCATCTCCGTGAACTGGCTTCTGGCCGATGCCGTCCTGCGGCGGCTGGATGCGGTGGCGGGCGACCGGCTGCCGATACCGCGGCTGACGGTGCCGCTTGTCGGCGCCTGCCTCGCGGCCGTGCCCGCGACCGGGGTGGTGGCGCTGGCGAACGGGCTTTCGGGGATCGGCTGGCCCGATGATGTCGCCGTCCTGTTCGGGCGGGTGCTGCTGCTGCTCGCTGCCATCTCGTTGCCTGTCTACTCGTGGGAGGACATGCAGGAGCGGATCGAGGACCGGTCCGAGCCGGTCATGTCGCACGACGGTGCGTCGGGGATGCAATCGTCGGATACCGCCGGCCTGCATGCGGCTGGGCACGGGCTGTCCCTCTTCGCGGCCCGCCTTTCCCGGCCTCTGGAAGGGCGCCTCCTCTGCCTCGAGATGCAGGACCACTACCTCACCCTGCATCATTCGGGCGGGGCGGAGATGATCCTGTGTCGCATGGAGGACGCCGCGCGCGAGCTCGATGGCGTCGGACGGCGCGTGCACCGGTCCTGGTGGGTGGCCGCCGATGCCGTCGAGGCGGTCGAGCGCGAAGGCCAGCGCACTCTGCTTCGTTTGACCGACGGCCGCCGCGTGCCGGTGGGCCGGTCCTACCGCCCCGATCTCAAGGCGGCAGGCTGGCTTTGATCGTCCGTCGACGCTGCAGAAGCTTCCGGAAAATGCCGCGGCCGCGGTCGGGTCTCCTCTGGCGCGAACATGGCGCGAAAGGAGCTTCGGCAAAGCCGCTCCTTGGCACAGGCGCGCGAGAAATCGCCGTCGCCTTCCGCGGACGCGGCGCTATAGTGCCGAGAAATGGAGGCTTTTCCCCGGGGGAGGACAGGATGGCGGAGCGGTGCGCGGCGCGCGGCCGGGCGGGCGCATGAGGACGCAGGTGGCGATCGTTGGCGGCGGGCCTGCAGGTCTGCTGCTCGGGCGGCTCCTTCACCGTCGCGGCATCGACACGGTGATCTTGGAACGCCGGACGCGGGACCACGTCCTCTCGCGCATCCGCGCCGGGGTCCTGGAACACGGTCTGGTGGAGCTCCTTCGGGAAGCGGGCGTGGCCGATCGGCTGGAGCGCGAGGGCCTTCGTCACGACGGCACGCTGATCTCCTTCGACGACGAAAGCTTCCGCATCGATTTCGCCGCAGCCACGGGCCATGCCGTCACCGTCTATGGTCAGACCGAGATCACGCAGGACCTCTATGCCGCGCGCGACGCGGACGGCGCGCCGATTCTCTTCGGGGTGGAGGACGTTGCGATCCATGGCGCGGACACTGGCAGCCCGCACCTGACCTTTCGCACGGGCGGCCGGGAAGAACGCATCGAGTGCGATTTCGTGGCGGGCTGCGACGGCTTCCACGGGGTCAGCCGGCAAACGATCCCGCACGGAGTCCGGCAAGAGTTCGAGAAGATCTATCCCTTCGGCTGGCTGGGTATCCTGGCCGAGACGCCGCCCGTCAGCGACGAACTGATATACGCCAGTTCCGCCCGTGGCTTCGCGCTGTGCTCCATGCGCAATCCCCGGCTCAGCCGCCACTACATCCAGTGCTCGCTCGAAGAGCGGATCGAGGACTGGACCGACGACGACTTCTGGAACGAACTGAAGCGCCGCATCCCGGCCGAGCATGCCGAGCAACTGGTCACCGGCCCCTCCCTGGAGACCTCGATCGCGCCGCTCCGGTCCTTCGTGGGCGAACCCATGCGCTGGGGACGGTTATTCCTCTGCGGCGACGCCGCCCACATCGTCCCGCCGACGGGTGCGAAGGGGCTCAACCTCGCCGCCTCCGATGTCCATTACCTCCACGAGGGGCTGGCGGAGTTCTACGCTTCCGGCTCCACCGCCGGGATCGACGCCTATTCCGAGCGCGCGCTGCGCCGCGTCTGGAAGGCCGAGCGCTTCTCGTGGTGGTTCACGACTCTCATGCACCGCTTTCCCGACCAGACAGGCTTCGACCGCCGGATGCAGCGGGCCGAGATCGATTTCCTGTGCACGAACGAGGCCGCGCAGAAGGCCATGGCGGAGAACTACGTGGGTCTGCCATACTGAACCGAGGGGAGGAGCGCATGGATCGCTACGCGCAAGGCATGAAGACGCGCCGCGAGGTGCTGGGCGATGCCCACGTGGACAGGGCGGAGGCGGCCAGGACAGCTTTCGACGCGCCGTTCCAGAAGATGATCGCCGAGGGCGCGTGGGGCACGCTCTGGTCGGACGACACGATCGGCCGTCGGGAGCGGTCCATGCTGACGCTCGCGATCCTCGCGGCGACGGGCAACTTCGACGAGATCCCGATGCATGTCCGCGCGACCGCGCGCACCGGGGCCAGCATGGACGACGTGATGCAGACATTCCTCCATGTCGCCGTCTACGCCGGCGTGCCGCGTGCGAACCATGCCATCAAGCTTGCCAAGGCCGTCTTCGAGGAGATGGAGGGGCGCCATGACTGACCCCCTGATGCCGCGACGGTGGGAGATCCATCCCCTCGCCCATGACCCCGGGTACAAGACCTCCGTCACGCGATCCCCGAACCTGCCGCTCCTGTCGATGGAGAGCACGCCGGCCGAGGAGACGGGACCGCGCTTCGGCCATTCCCTGATCGGGCCGCTCGACAACGACCTGATCCTGAACTTCAGCCGCGGGGCCGCGCCCGCCATCGGCGAGCGCATCCGCGTCCACGGGCGGGTCCTCGACGAGAACGGCCGCGGCGTGCCGGAGACGCTGGTGGAGATCTGGCAGGCCAATGCGGGCGGGCGCTACCGGCACGTGAAGGACACCTACTTCGCGCCTCTCGACCCCAACTTCGGCGGTTGCGGCCGCACGCTGACCGACGAGACCGGCTACTACGAGTTCATGACGATCCGCCCGGGCGCCTATCCCTGGCCCAACGGGGCGAACGACTGGCGGCCGATGCACATCCATTTCTCCGTCTTCGGCCATGCCTTCGGACAACGGCTCATCACGCAGATGTATTTCGAGGGCGATCCCCTGATCGGGCGCTGCGCGATCGCGCGCACGATCAAGGACCCGCGGCAGATCGATCGGTTGGTGGCGCCGCTCGACATGGCCCATTCGCGGGGCATGGATTACCTGGCTTACCGCTTCGACATCGTGCTGCGCGGGCAACGGCAGAGCGTGTTCGAGAACCGTCCGGAGGGGATGTGATGGTGCAGCGTCCAGATCTTCTAGAAGAAACGCCCAGCCAGACGGCCGGACCTTACGTCCATATCGGCTGCATCCCGAGTTTCGCCGGCGTCGAGGGCATCTACCCCGAGGATCTGGGCGCAAGCCCGTTCCGCGAGGGCGCCCGGGGCGAGATCGTCACGATCCGCGGCGCGGTTCACGACGGCACCGGCTGGACGCTGCGCGACGCGCTTCTCGAAAGCTGGCAGCCCGATGCGAATGGACTCTTCGCCGGCATGCAGGGCGCCGATCCAGACGTCACGGGATTCTGCCGCTTCGCCGCCGACAAGGATACGGGTGAGTTCACCCTGCGCACGGTGCGTCCCGGGCGTGTGGCGCTGCGGGACGGACGAATCCAGGCGCCGCACATCTCGCTCTGGATCGTGGCCCGCGGCATCAACACCGGGCTTTCGACGCGTATCTACTTCGAGGACGAGGACAACGCCGACGACCCCCTCCTTTCGCGCATCGAGCACCGGCCGCGCGTCGAGACGCTGATAGCCAAGCGGACCGGCGCGGGCGAATACCGCTTCGACATCCGGCTTCAGGGCGAGGGCGAGACGGTGTTTCTCGACCTCTGACGCGCGAGGCGGGCCCGAGGGCCCGCCATCAGTTCTTCTGGAAGATCATCCGATGATCGCGTTGAAGGTCGGCGAGGGCCGCATGATCGCTGCCGTCTTCTCCGGGTCGGGATGGTAGTAGCCGCCCTGATCCACGGGCTTGCCACGGTCGGCCATCATCTCTTCCATGATCCGGCCCTCCTCGCCGGCCAGTTTCTCCGCCATCTTGCCGAAATGCGCGGCAAGCTCAGCATCGTCGTCCTGCGCCGCGAGGAATTCCGCCCAGTATCGCGCGAACCAGTAGTGGCTGTTGCGGTTGTCGGGCTGGCCGGGTTTGCGCTGGGGCGAGTTGTCGTTGTCGAGATAGCCCTGCGTGGCCGCCTCGA
>CAZUVG010000316.1:0-4177 GCA_964623765.1 uncultured Roseicyclus sp. | reverse complement strand
GATCACCGCCTTGTTGGCGCCGCCGGGCTTGCCATCCTCGCGGATGATCCGCTCTCCCGCGAAGAACGGCAGGTCCTCGCGGAAGGAACTGTCGTCGCGGATGTTGTGGGTCATGGACAGGCCGTGGCGGCGCCCGATCTCGTAGTCGTCGTCGCCGTGGCTGGGTGCGGTGTGCACGAAGCCGGTGCCCGCGTCGTCCGTGACGTGGTCGCCGGGGAAGAGGGGCACGTCGTAATCCCATTCGCCGTCCGCGCCCTCGGCGCCGCGCAGTGGATGGGCGCAGGTGAGCGCACCGAGTTCCTCCGCCGTGACGTCGCGCAGGCGGCGGTGCATGGACGGCTCCAGCCGCATGGCGGCCAGCGCCTCTTCTGCCAGCGCGTCGGCGATGAGATAGCGGTCGCCTTTCGTGGCCCAGCATTCCGCGGGCGTGTCCGTGACCTCGTAGAGGCCGTAGGCGATCTCGGGCCCGAAGCAGATCGCCCGGTTCTGCGGAAGCGTCCAGGGCGTCGTCGTCCAGATGATAACCTTCGCCGTGTCGAGGTCGCTTTCCGTCAGCGCGTGGAGCGACTCGTTGAAGGCGGTCGGCTCGTCGTCGAGAAGGGCCATCTTCTCCGACTTCGGCACCACGCGGAACGGCACCCACACCGCGTCCGTCTGGCGGTCGTGGTATTCTACCTCCGCCTCGGCCAGCGCCGTCTTCTCCACCGGCGACCACATGACCGGCTTCGAGCCCTGGTAGAGCGACCCGTTCATGAGGAAGGTCATGAATTCCTCGGCGATCACCCGCTCGGCGTGGAAGTCCATCGTCAGGTACGGGTCTTCCCAGTTGCCGGTGATGCCCATGCGCTTGAATTCCTCGCGCTGGACGTCGATCCAGTGCTCGGCGAAGCGGCGGCATTCCTGTCGGAACTCGACGACGTCGACCGCGTCCTTGTCCTGCCCCTTCTCGCGGTACTGCTGCTCGATCTTCCACTCGATAGGCAGGCCATGGCAGTCCCATCCGGGAACATAGCGGCTGTCGAAGCCCATCATCTGGTGCGAGCGCACGATGATGTCCTTGATCGTCTTGTTGAGCGCGTGGCCGATATGGAGGTTCCCGTTGGCATAGGGCGGGCCGTCGTGCAGCGTGAAGGGCCGGCGTCCTTCCTTCTGGCGCAGACGGTGATAGACGCCGATCTCCTCCCAGCGGGCGAGCCAGTCGGGCTCGCGCTTGGGCAGTCCGGCGCGCATCGGGAAATCGGTTCGGGGCAGGTTCAGCGTGTCCTTGTAGTCCACGCTCGCGGTTTCGTCGGCGCACATGGGCCGTGCTCCTTGGCTCGTCTCTCGGTTCGGGGGAATGACAGGGGCGGCGCGAATGCTCAAGCGCCTATGTCCCGGCGGCTCAGTCGGTGAGCGCCGGGCCCGTAATTCGAATGACGATGGCTGCGCGATACGTCATGCCCAGCCGTATAGGTCCGGGGAACGGCCGGGTAAAGCCCCTCAGACCGCGAAGAGGGAGCCCACGGCATAGGCCACGCCCGCCGCCGCGCCGCCGATGCCCAGCGTCTCGAGTCCGGAATGCCACCACGGAGCGACCGACCAGACCGATTTCGCGGCCCCGATCGCGAAGAAGACGACGCCCGTCATGCCCGCCGAGATGGCGAAGGCGTTGTCGAGGCCGAACAGGAAGGGCAGAAGCGGGATCACCCCCGCCGCGAGGAAGGCCACGAAGGTGGCCATGGCCGCCCGCATCGGGTTCGGCTCCACCGGCGAGAGGCCGTATTCGTCCGTCAGCATCAGCCGCACCGCTGCGTCCCGGTCGGCCGCGATCTGCTCCGTCGCACCCTCCAGCACCTCGCCCGATAGACCCTTCCGCCTCAGGATCTCCCGGATCTCGCGCCACTCTCCCTCGGGGGCCTCCGCGAGGTGTCGGCGCTCCACCCGCGCGAGGCGGCGGGCATCGTCGCGCTCGGCCTTGGTGCCCGAGTAGTTGCCGGCCGCCATGGAGAATCCGTCGGCCAGCACGTTGGCGAGTCCCAGCGCGATGATGACGTAAGGCGACAGGCCCGCACCCGCGACGCCCGCCACGATGGCGAAGGTCGTCACGGCCCCGTCGATGGCACCGTAGACCGTGTCGCGGAGCCGCCCGCTGCCCGCGGGCGCGCCGATCCGATCCTCGACCTCGCGCTGGCTGTGCCCGTGTTCGGGCATGGCTTGGCTGTCCATGGGCCCAGGCTGCACCGGGAGGCGCCGATTCCGCCTTGCGCCAGATCAAGCCCGGATCAGGCGGCCGGTGGCGCCGCACGGGAAATGGCGCGCTCGCGCATGACGATGTAGAGCCCCGCGGCGATGGTCACGATAATGCCCGCCGCCGCGAGACCGTCCGGCAGGTCGCCGAAGATCACGAGGCCCACCAGCGTCGCGATGGGGATTTCAAGGTATTGCATCGGCGCAAGCGTCGCCGAGGGCGCGAAGCGCAGCGCCCATGTCATCAGGAGATGCGCGACCGAACCCGCGACCCCGAGCGCCAAGAAGAGCGCGACATCCCAGCCCGCAGGGTTCACCCAGCCCACCAGCAGCAAATCGCCCGTGACCGGCAGGAAGGCGAGCGGCACGAGGACCGGCAGGCCGACCAGCGACATCGCGCCCTGCAGGGCGACCGGGTCGATCTCCCGCGCGATCTGGCGCGTGACGAGCATGAACAGCGCGAAGATTACCGCGACGCCCAGCGGCAGGAGCGCGGGCCATCCGACCTCGGCGAAGCTCGGCTGGACGACCATGAGCGTTCCGACGAAACCGACGGCGCAGGCCCCGAGGCGGCGGGGCCCGACCTCCTCCCCGAGGACGAACCAGCCCAGAAGCAGCATGATGAACGGCATGACGAAGGCGATGGCGACGGCCTCGGCCAGCGGCAGGTAGCGCAAGGCCGCGAACATGAGCCCGATGCCCGCCATCTGCAGGAAGGTCCGCACGACCGTCAGCCGCGCCACCCGCGCGCTCGGGAACAGCGGCTGGCGCAGCCACAGCGCGATCGGAAGGAGCAGGACTGCCTGCGCGAGGAACCTCACGAGGATGAGCTGCATCAGCGGATAGCCCTCGCCGAGGATCTTCGCCAAGGCGTCGGCGAAGGGCACGGTCGTGCAGAAGCCCAGCATCAGCAGGATGCCGAGAAGGGGGCGATCGACGTGGATCGCGGGGGCGGCGGTCTGGCTCATCGCATCCCTGTTGCACGGATCGGCGGAAATGTCAGGGCCGGCAGGTCACGATACGCGACAGGTCGCCCTTGGGACGTGCCGAGGTCCTGCGGCAGCGTCTCCCCGCTCGAACCGTCAGGAGGTGGCGCCTGTCCGGTCGATCCGGGCCTCGACCTCCGCGAGAAGTGCATCGAGCTCGGGATCCGGGATAGCCATGTCGTGCAGATGCGCCACGATGTTGCGAAGGTAGTCCGCGCTCGTCCCGAGGAAGCCCCTGCCGGTGGCCAGATAGCGGACCTGCTCGGCCCGCGTGATGCCGGGGCGCATGAGCGGATCGGCGTGGTCGGCGAGGAACGTCAGGGCACGCGTTTCCCCGTCGGCGAGCGTGACGGGCACGAAGCGCGCAAGATAGCCCGGCCCGATCATCTCGCGGCGGAAGAGGATGTCGGTCTCCTTCCCCACCTTCGCCGCCTCGATGCGAAAGGCCAGCCCGTCGCAGCCCGCGCCCTCGTCGAGCGCCGCCATCAGTCCCGGGCGCTGCGCCGTTCCGCGCCCGCCATAGGTGTCGACGAGGATCATCTGCCGCGCGTGGAATGGCGCCCGGGCGCGTCGCACCTCGGCGAAGTCGAGCGCGGGATCCCAGATGAGCGAGCCGTAGGCGAACACCCAGAGATCGCCCGCATGGCCCGAAAGCGCCGCCGTCCTCAGTGCCTCGCGCTCTGCGTCGGTGTGGAAGGGGAAGCTCTCCGCCACGCCGTGCTCGGCCATGGCCCGGCGCGCCTTCTCCGTGCTGAAGTCGCGGAAGAAGGACCGCTCGGGCGGCGTTATCCGGTCGCGCAGGCCGGGATGATGGCGGAAGGGGTCAGGCATCATCGACCTTCCGCCCGAAAAGGCCGGTGAGCGAACGGCGGACGATGGCCGTGACCCCCGGCCGGCGGTCCGGACCGAAGGGCAGGGGCCGGCAGACCTCCATCGCGGCGACGCCCACAAGTGCGGTGAGCGCA
>CAZUVG010000315.1:1427-4189 GCA_964623765.1 uncultured Roseicyclus sp. | reverse complement strand
TGATGGGGCTCAGCGCCAACCGCATCCAGTTCACGCCGGACCTCATGCCCGCCGACATCCTCGGCTCGGAGGTGCTGGAGACGGCACAGGACGGCGCAAGAAGCTTCCGCTTCATCGAGGGACCGATCTTCTGCCGGCTCCTGATGGCAGACGAGATCAACCGTGCGAGCCCCCGGACGCAGTCTGCACTGCTGCAGGCGATGCAGGAGCGCGAGGTGACCATCGCCGGTCAGCACCGCCCGCTGCCCGCGCCGTTCCACGTGCTGGCCACCCAGAACCCGATCGAGCAGGAAGGGACCTATCCGCTCCCCGAGGCGCAACTCGACCGCTTCCTCGTGCAGATCGACGTGCCCTATCCCGACCGCGAGACGGAGCGGGGCATTCTCATCGCGACGACGGGCGTCGAGGAGGGGCGCGCGACCCAGGTCTTCGATCCCGAGGGCCTGATACTTGCACAGAAAGTCGTCCGCCAGATGCCGGTGGGCGAGGCGGTCGTCGATGCCATACTCGATCTCGTCCGCGCCTGCCGACCGGGCGAGGGCGCGGCGCCCGAGATCGTGAAGAACAGCGTCGCGTGGGGCCCCGGACCGCGCGCGGCGCAGGCGCTGATGCTGACCGTTCGCGCCCGCGCGCTTCTGGATGGCCGCCTCGCGCCCTCTGTCGAGGACGTGGCCGCGCTGGCCCGTCCCGTCCTGATCCACCGCATGGCACTGACCTTCGCCGCGCGGGCGGAAGGCGCGGACCTCGCGCAGGTCATCGACGAGGTGACGGCGCGCATCACCCGGATCGAGGCTGCCGCTTGAGCCGTTCCGCGCTCCATACGCCCGAGACGCTGCGCTCGCGGTCCGAGGTCATCGCCGCGAGCCTGCCCGCGCTCATGGCCGATGCCCAGCACCTGAGCGCCACGGTCCTCATGGGCGTGCACGGGCGCAAGCGCGCGGGCACGGGCGACGAGTTCTGGCAGTACCGGCCCGCCGAGGCGGGCGATTCGCTGAGGTCCATCGACTGGCGCCGCTCGGCCCGGTCCGACGGGCATTTCGTGCGCCAGACCGAATGGCAGGCGGCGCAGGCCGTGATGCTCGGCGTGGACGACGCGGCGTCGATGACCTTCACCGGCTCCGACCGGCGCCCGTCGAAGCTCCGCCGCGCGCAAACGCTCGCCATGGCGCTCGCGATCCTCGCGGTGCATGGCGGTGAACGGGTCGGGCTCACGCATCTCGCCGAGCCGCCGCGAGGCGGCCGGGGCCAGGTCATGCGGATGGCGCAGGCGCTCATGGACGGCCACGAGCAGGGCGACTACGGCGCACCGCGGCCGAAGGCGATGCCGCTCGGCAGCCGGGCCGTTTTCTTTTCCGACTTCCTCGGCGACCCCGCGCCGATCGAGCAGGTGCTCGGCAGCGCCGCCGACCGCGGCGTGAAGGGCGCTCTGGTGCAGGTTCTGGATCCGGACGAGGAAGCTTTTCCCTTCGACGGGCGCACGTTGTTCGAATCGATGTCGGGCGCGATCCGCTTCGAGACCCTGAAGGCGAAATCGCTTCGTGACGAGTATCTCCAGCGGCTTGCGGCGCGAAAGGACCGCCTCGCGCAGGCCGCACGCCGCACCGGCTGGCGCTACCATGTCCATCATACCGACCAGCCGGCGGAACCCGCGCTCCTTTGGCTCTACCGCGCGCTCGAGAAGGGGCAGCCATGACGCGGGCGTGGACCCGGCCCGGGGACAGGGGCGTTTGCGCTGATGCGTCGAACGGCCGTGCCGCTGCCCGTCCCGGGGCTTCGACATGCTGAGCAATCTCGCCTTCACCGCCCCGCTTCTGCTTCTCGCGCTCGTCGCGCTGCCGATCCTGTGGTGGCTCCTGCGCGCCGTTCCGCCCGCGCCGATCCGTCGGCGATTCCCGGGCGTGGCGCTGCTGCTCGGCCTGCGCGACGACGACAGCCAGTCCGACAAGACCCCGTGGTGGCTGCTCCTGCTGCGGATGCTGGCCGTGGCGGCGGCGATCGTCGGTTTCGCAGGCCCGGTGCTGAACCCCCAGCCCAATCGCGCGGGCGGCGGGCCGTTGCTGGTCGCCATGGATGCTTCCTGGGCCTCGGCGCGGGACTGGCAGGACCGGGTGGAGCGTGTCGAACTCCTCCTCGATGAAGCCGGCCGTGCGGGCCGTCCGGTGGCGCTCGTGACACTCACCGACCTGCCGGGCGGCGCGCTCGCGGCGCAGTCGGCGAACGCATGGGCTGCCCGACTGCCCGCCCTTGCGCCGGCGCCATACGCGCCCGATTTCGTGGCCGCGGCGGATTGGGCATCCGCTCTCGAAACGGGAACGGAGGTCTTCTGGGTTTCCGACGGCCTCGGCCACGCGGGGCGCGGCGACCTGCTCGACGCCTTCGAGGCGCTCGGCCCGGTCTCTGTCTTCCAGGGCGCAAGCGATGTCATCGCGCTGGCGGCGCCCCGGTTCGAGGACGGCACGATCCGAGCCGGACTGCGCCGACAGGGCGGGACGGCGCCACGGGACGTGACCGTCGCCGCCCATGGTCTGGACCCGGGAGGCATCCCCCGCGAACTTGCGCGGGAGACGGTGAGCTTCGCGGCGGGCGAGACGGCAGCAGAGGCCGCGTTCGACCTGCCGCCGGAACTGCGCAATCGCGTCACGCGCTTCGAGGTCGCCGGCGAACGCTCCGCCGGGGCCGTGGCGCTGACCGACGATGCGCTCCAGCGGCGCGAGGTGGCGCTGGTCTCCTCCGATACCGACGACGAGGCGCAGGCCCTTCTG
>CAZUVG010000315.1:0-1417 GCA_964623765.1 uncultured Roseicyclus sp. | reverse complement strand
CGACAGGCCATGGCGCCCACGGCCGACCTTATTGAGGGTGCGCTGTCTGACATGCTGCTCGCCAGCCCCGACGCGGTCATCCTGGCCGACGTGGCGACCCTCTCGCCCGAGGAGGAGGCGGCGCTGATCGAATGGGTCGAGAACGGCGGCCTTCTGGTCCGCTTCGCCGGCCCTCGCATGGCCGGATCGGATCTGGCCCGGGACCGGGCAGGCCCGCTCATGCCGGTGCGTCTGCGCGAGGGCGGGCGGACCGTGGGCGGCGCCATGTCCTGGGGCGAGCCCAAGCAGATCCGGCCCTTCGCCGAGGACTCGCCCTTCGCCGGCCTCGCGGTTCCCGACGACGTCACCGTGTCGAGCCAGGTCATGGCGCAGCCCGACCCCGACCTTGCCGCGCGCACCATTGCCTCGCTCACCGACGGCACGCCGCTCGTGACCCGGACCAGCCTCGGGCAGGGCAGCGTGGTCCTGTTCCACGTTACTGCCAATGCAGACTGGTCGAGCCTGCCGCTTTCGGGCCTTTTCGTGCAGATGCTCGAGCGTCTCGCCGTTTCCACCCGCCCGGCACAGCCCGATGCCGGTGACGTTGCCGGTATCACCTGGGTGCCGGAAAGGGTGCTCGACGGGTTCGGCACGCTGCGCGATGCAGGCAACCGTCCGGGCGTGCCGGGAGAGGTGCTGATCGAGGCGCCGCTCTCGGCCGATCTCCTGCCGGGGCTCTACGCCGGCGGCGAGCAGCGGCTTGCGCGCAACGTGGTGACGGAGGAGACAAGCCTGGCCCCCGCGGTCTGGCCCTCGGACGTGCCGGTGGAAGGCATGGCCGTCGTCGAGCCGACGGACCTCATGGCCGCCTTCCTGGCAGGGGCGCTGATCCTTCTGCTCGTCGACGCCATCGCCGCGCTGTGGCTTGCAGGGCGGCTCACGGGCGCGCTAGGGCGCACCGCGGCCCTGCTGCTCGCAGCGAGCCTTCTCGGGCCGGTGCCGCCGGTTTCGGCCCAGACGGGGGACGGGACGGGCGGCGACGGCCTGTCGATGGAGGACGAACTCGCGCTTCTTGCCACGTCCGAGGTCACGCTTGCCTACGTCATCACGGGCGATCCCGAGCTCGACAGGATCTCGGAGGCGGGGCTCGCGGGGCTGACCAACACGCTCTGGTCGCGCACGTCGGTCGAGCCGGCGCCGCCCATCGGCGTGAACCTCGAGACCGACGAACTCGCCTTCTTCCCGATGCTCTACTGGCCGGTTTCAGTCGATCAGCCCCTGCCGTCCCCCGAGGCCTATGCCCGCCTTAACGACTATCTGCGGTCCGGCGGCATGATCGTCTTCGACACGCGCGATGCCAGCGTCGGCGGCTTCGGCTCGGGCACGCCCGAGGGCCGCCGGCTGCGCACGCTCGCCGCCCCGCTGGACATCCCGCCGC
>CAZUVG010000314.1:0-4198 GCA_964623765.1 uncultured Roseicyclus sp. | reverse complement strand
GCCCCTCGCGCACGATCCCGTCCAGCGACTGGCGGTTGTAGTCGATGATCCACCAGGTGTTGCGCAAGCCGTTCTTCCAGCCCTCCTGAAGCACCTCGTAGACGTTGCCCTCGTCCATCTCCGCGTCGCCGACGAGCGCGACCATCCGGCCCGCCGCGACGTCGCGCCCCCAGTCCTTCGCCGCGATGAAGTCCTGCACCATGGAGGCCAGCGCCGTGATGCCGACCCCAAGGCCGACGGAGCCGGTGGAGAAGTCGACGTCGTCCACGTCCTTGGTGCGCGAGGGATAGCTTTGCGCGCCGCCGAGGCCGCGGAAGTTCTCCAGCTTCTCCCGCGTGGTGTTGCCCATGAGATACTGCATGGCGTGGAAGACAGGCGAGGCGTGCGGCTTGACCGCCACGCGGTCCTCGGGCCTGAGCGCCGAGAAGTAGAGCGCGGTCATGATCGAGACCATCGAGGCCGAAGACGCCTGGTGCCCGCCCACCTTGATCCCGTCGGGGTTCGGGCGGATGTGGTTGGCGTGGTGGATCATCCAGTGCGACAGCCACAAAAGGCGGCGCTCGATGGTCTTTAGATGCTCAGTCGTCATGCCCGCGCTCCCCGGATTCGGTCAGCCGTCCTTGTAATAGTAGCTGTAGCCGTTCAGTGCCGGCGCGCCACCCAGATGAGCATAAAGCACCCTCGACCCCTTTGGGAAAAAGCCCTTCTTCGCAAGGTCGATCAACCCCTGCATGGATTTGCCCTCGTAGACCGGGTCGGTCATCATGGCTTCGGTCCGGGCGGCGAGCCGTATGGCCTCGTTCGTCTCCTCCGACGGCACGCCGTAGGCGGGATAGGCGTAGTCGGGATTGATGACGATCTCCTCCTCGCGCACCGCTCGGCCGAGGCTCACCAGTTCGGCCGTGTTGTCGACGATGGAGCGGACCTGTGCCCGGGTCTGTTCGATGGTGCCCGATGCGTCGATGCCGATCACGGTTTGTGCCCGGTCCTGCGCCGCGAAACCCACGACCATGCCCGCCTGCGTGGAGCCGGTGACGACGCAGACCACGATGTAGTCGAAACGGAAGCCGAGTTCTTCCTCCTGCCGCGCTACCTCCTCGGCGAAGCCCACGTAGCCGAGCGCACCGTACTTGTGGACCGAGGCGCCGGCCGGGATCGCGTAGGGCCTGCCGCCCTCTTCCTCGACGGAACGGATGGCAGCCTCCCAGCTTTCGCGGATGCCGATGTCGAAGCCCGCGTCGACGAGACGCGAATCTGCGCCCATGAGGCGAGTCATCAGGATGTTGCCGACCCGGTCGTAGACGGCGTCGTAATGCGGCACCCACCTTTCCTGGATCACGACGCATTTCATGCCGATCTTGGCGGCGGTCGCGGCGACCATGCGCGTATGGTTCGACTGGACCCCGCCGATCGAGACCAGCGTGTCCGCCCCCGATGCGATCGCGTCGGGGACGATGTATTCCAGCTTGCGCAGCTTGTTGCCGCCCATGGCGAGGCCCGAGTTGCAATCGTCGCGCTTCGCCCAGACCTCGATACTGCCGCCGATTGCTTCGCTGAGGCGGGGCAGGCGCTCCACCGGCGTGGGGCCGTAGGTGAGCGGGTAGCGGTCGAACGTCTCGAGCAGCGACATGGGACAGGGTCTCCGATTGATAATCCGGATTGGAGTCTAGCTGTTGTCCCGCGGAATGTGCTTTCAATTCGCACCGGTATTTGCGGGTGATTGGGCCAGGCAGTGCCCGCAAGAATGCCTGTCATCTCGAACAGGCACCAGAATTCGAAAGGATCGACCATGCCCGCGCTGGACCGAATCGACTGCAACATCCTGCGGCACCTGCAACAAGACGGTCGGCTGTCCAACGCCGACGTGGCCCGCGCGGTGAATATCAGCCCCGCGACGTGTCACCGGCGCATGCAGCGTCTCGTGGAAGATGGACACATCACCGGAACCCATGCGCGGGTGGCGCCGGGGTCTGTCGGGCTCGGGACGCTGGTCATGGTCGGCGTGGTCCTCGACCGCTCCACGCCCGAGAGCTTCGCGGAATTCGAGGAAGCCGTGGGCGGGCTGAAGGAGCTGCTCGACTGCCATCTCGTGGCGGGCGATTTCGACTATCTCCTGAAGATCCGGGTCCGTGACATGACCGACTTCAACGCCCTGCACGGGCGGATGCTGATCGCGCTGCCCGGCGTGCGCCAGATCCGCACCTTCTTCGTGCTGAAGGAGGTGAAGGAGAATGCGCCGCTTCCGTTCTAGGGGCGGCGCGTTCCGGTGCCGCTCAGGCGGCGCGCACCTGCGGAACCTGGACCTGGTGCTCGGCCAGAACCTCGGCATAGTCGGGGTCCTGCGACGCGAGGTAGAGCGTCGCCGCCAGCATCCCGGCCTTCGAGCCGCAGTCGAAGCGGCGTCCGGAGAAGCGGAAGCCGGCCATGCCTATGCTGTCCGCCCCGCGCGCGATCGCGTCGGTCAGCTGAATCTCGCCACCTGCGCCGGCCTCCTGAGTGGAAAGCGCGTCGAAGATGGAGGGATCGAGGATGTATCTTCCAACGACCGCCTCGGTCGAGGGGGCCTCGGCCGGGTCCGGCTTCTCGACCATCGCATCGGCACGCAGCGTCTGGCCCTCGCGGCCCGTGACCGACAGGATTCCGTATTTCCGCGTCTGGTCGCGTGGCACGGTCATGGTAGCGACAAGATGCCCTGCGCCGCCCGTGGCGTAGGCCTCGATCATCTCCGACAGCGCGCCCGGTTCGCCGAGGATCAGGTCGTCGGGCAGCACGACGGCCACGGGACCCGGCAGCACATGGTCGCGGGCGCAGAGGACCGCGTGTCCTAGACCGAGCGGCTCGTCCTGCATCACGAAGGCCGGCGCGTCCGCCTCGGGGCATAGTGCTGCCTCCTGCAGTTCATCGGCCAGCGCCCGTTTTCCGCGCGCGGCGAGCGTTGCGCGAAGTTCCCCGTCGTCCATGAGATGGCGCTCGATCGCGGCCTTGGAGGGGTGGCTGACGAAGACCATGCGCTCGATCCCGGCCGCGCGGGCCTCCTCTATGGCGTAGTCGATCAGAGGCTTGTCGATGACCGGCAGAAGTTCCTTGGGCGTGGCCTTCGTCGCCGGCAGGAACCGGGTGCCGAGGCCGGCCACGGGAAAAATGGCGGTGCGAACCTTTGCGGTCATCGAAGTGTCCTCCTGTTGGATGCTGCCGTGCAGCGAAGATATACGGCGCTGGCATGACATAGTCAAAAAGCGACGCCTTGATGTCGCTTTTTGAACGCAGCATGCCAGATTTAGCGGCAGTTGTGCCGAAGGAGCAGGCATCTTGTGCCCTGGCTTGGGAGAAAGGCGGCCGTTTCAGACCATTTCGGGAAGATTCTTGCAATCGCAGCATTGACCTTTGCGCCTCGAAATGCATCTTTTGCGACATGACTGGCCTGTAAGCGACATACTCGTCCAATCCAGCCCGCAGTGGCGCAATGGCCCGACCGACGGAACGGCCGCGCGAGACAAACAGCAGAGACCGCACATGAAGCACGACGTCCCAACGGGCGGCTTCGGCCCGTCCCATGCCCGCCCCTTCGACCGTGTCGCCGTCATCGGCGCAGGGTCGTGGGGCACGGCACTTGCCGCCACGCTCGCCCGGTCGGGCGTGTCCACCAGGCTGTGGGGACGCGACGATGCCGTGTGCTCGGCGATCAACTCCCGCTCCGAGAACCCCCGCCATCTGCCCGGGGTTCCCTTGCCGGAGGACCTTTTTGCGGTGCACGAGATGCGGGGCGCTCTGGACGGCGCAGATGCTGCGCTGATCGTGGTACCGTCGCGCAGCGTGCGCTCGGTTTCGCGGCAGGTGGCGGAGTTTGCCGACACCGGCACGCCGGTCGCCGTCTGCGCCAAGGGCATCGAGGCGGAGACGGGGCTCCTGATGACGCAGGTCGCCGAGGAAGAACTGGGCGGTCGAGCAATTGGCTGCGTCTCCGGACCGACCTTCGCCAAGGAAACGGCGCTGGGCCATCCCTCCGCCGCGACCGTGGCGTTCCCGTTCGCCTATGCCGACCGGCTCGCTCCGAACGCCAGCCCGGCGGTCCGCATGGCCGTCTCGCTCTCGACCGAGAGTTTCCGGGCCTACGTCTCCGACGACCTCGTGGGCGTGGAGGTCGGCGGCGCGGTGAAGAACGTCATCGCTATCGCCTGCGGCATGATGACCGGCGCTG
>CAZUVG010000313.1:0-4221 GCA_964623765.1 uncultured Roseicyclus sp. | reverse complement strand
CGAAACGATCCTCGTAATCCGCCAGCGCCATGATCTTGTACATGTCCTCGATCACCCGGCCCGAGAGGCCGACGCGGGCCGCGATGGCCTCGTCACGCACGCCGTCGATGGTCTTGGCGCGCATGTAGGCGCGCATCGCCAGCATCCGTTCCAGCGCCTGCGCCACCGGGGCCTCGTCGCCCGCCGTTAGCATGTTCGCCAGGTAGCGCAGCGGGATGCGCAGGTTGCGCACGTCGGGCATCGCGCCGTCCATGCCGATCGCACCCGCCTCGGCGGCGTTCTGGATCGGGGAGAGCGGCGGGATGTACCACACCATCGGCAGCGTCCGGTATTCGGGATGCAGCGGGAAGGCGACCTTCCACTCCATCGCCATCTTCCAGATCGGGCTTTCCTGAGCCGCCTTGATCCAGTCCTCGGGGATGCCGTCGGCCCGCGCCGTCTCGATGATCACGGGATCGTTCGGGTCGAGGAAGACGCCGAGTTGCGCGTCGTAAAGATCCATCTCCTCGGCCGCGTTCGCCGCCTCCTCGATCTTGTCGGCGTCGTAGAGCATCACGCCGAGATAGCGGATGCGTCCTACGCAGGTCTCCGAGCAAACGGTGGGGTTGCCGGATTCAATACGGGGGTAGCAGAGCGTGCACTTCTCCGACTTTCCCGTCGACCAGTTGTAATAGATCTTCTTGTAGGGGCAGCCCGAGACGCACATCCGCCAGCCGCGGCACTTCTCCTGGTCGATGAGAACGATCCCGTCCTCGTCGCGCTTGTAGATCGCGCCCGAGGGGCACGAGGCCACGCAGGTCGGATTGAGGCAATGCTCGCAGAGCCGGGGGAGATACATCATGAAGGTGTTCTCGTATTCCCCGTAGATCTCCTTCTGGATGCCTTCGAAGTTGTAATCCTCGCCGCGCTTCGAGAATTCGCCGCCCAGTATTTCCTCCCAGTTCGGACCCTTCTCTATCTTCTCCATCCGTTCGCCGGTGATCTTGGAGCGGGGGCGCGCCGTGGGGAACGCCTCCATTTCCGGGGCCGACTTCAGATGGTCGTAGTCGAAATCGAACGGCTCGTAGTAGTCGTCGATCTCCGGCAGGTCGGGGTTGGCGAAGAGGTTCGCCAGGATCCGCCATTTCGAACCCTGCTTGGGTTGGAGCTTGCCGGATTTCGTCCGCTCCCAGCCGCCGTTCCAGCGGGCCTGGTTCTCCCAGTCGGTAGGGTAGCCGGTGCCGGGCTTGGTCTCGACATTGTTGAACCAAGCGTATTCGACGCCGTCGCGGCTGGTCCAGACGTTCTTGCAGGTCACGGAGCAGGTGTGGCACCCGATACATTTGTCGAGGTTCAGAACCATGCCAATTTGTGCGCGGATTCTCATTCTGCTGCCTCCTGTGCAGGCGCTTCCCAGCTCTTTTCGCGGTCGAGCCAGTCCACTTTCTTCATCTTCCTGACGACGACGAACTCGTCCCGGTTTGCCCCCACGGTTCCGTAGTAGTTGAAGCCGTAGGATTGTTGGGCGTAGCCGCCGATCATGTGGGTGGGTTTGGGCACCGTGCGGGTGACCGAGTTGTGGATGCCGCCGCGATGGCCGGTCTTTTCCGATCCGGGCGTGTTCACGATCTTTTCCTGGGCGTGATACATGAAGGTCGTGCCGTCCTTCATACGCTGGCTGACGACTGCGCGGGCCGTGAGCGCACCGTTCACATTGTAAAGCTCGACCCAGTCGTTATCGACGATGCCCGCCTTCTTGGCATCGTTCTCGGAGATCCAGATCACCGGACCGCCGCGATTGAGCGTCAGCATCAGCAGGTTGTCGGTATAGGTCGAGTGGATGCCCCATTTCTGGTGCGGCGTGATGAAGTTGAGGGTGAGCGTGTCGCCCTCGTCCTGCACCGCCTTGGTGATCGTCTTGAGGTCGACCGGCGGCCGGTAGGACATGAAGCCCTCGCCGAAGGCCAGCATCCACAAGTGATCTTGATAAAGCTGCTGTCGGCCCGTGAGGGTCCGCCACGGGATCAACTCGTGGACGTTGGTGTAGCCCGCGTTGTAGCAGACCTTCTCGCTTTCCAGCCCGGACCAGGTGGGCGAAGAGATGATCTTTCGCGGTTGGGCCGCGATGTCGCGGAACCGGATCTTCTCGTCCTCCTTGGGCAGTGCGAGATGGGCGTGTTCGCGCCCCGTGGCCTTGGACAGAGCCTCCCACGCCTTGACCGCGACCTCGCCGTTGGTTTCGGGCGCGAGCATCAGCACGACCTCGGTCGCGTCGATGTCGGTGACGATCTTCGGGCAGCCCTTGGCCGGGCCGTCCTCCCACACGCCGTTCAGGTCGCGCAGGTGCTGGACCTCGTGCTCCGTCTTCCACGAGATGCCCTTGCCGCCATTTCCGAGCTTGTCCATCAGCGGACCAAGCGCGGTGAAGCGATCGCCGATGGCGGTATAGTCCCGCTCGACCGCGATGAAGTTCGGCGCCGTCTTGCCGGGGATCAGCTCGCACTCGCCCTTCTTCCAGTCGCGAACCTGATCCTGTGCCAGTTCTCCGGGCGTGTCATGCAGGATCGGGAGCGCGACGATGTCGGTCTCGACACCGAGGATTTCCGGTGCGACTTCCTGCACCTTGTAGGCGATGGCCTTGAAGATCTCCCAGTCGGACTTGCTCTCATAGGCCGGGTCCACGGCCGCCTGAAGCGGGTGGATGAACGGGTGCATGTCGGAGGTGTTGAGATCGTTCTTCTCGTACCAGGACGCCGTGGGCAGCACGATGTCGGAATAGACCGCCGTCGTGGACATCCGGAAGTCGATGGTTACCAGCAGGTCGAGCTTGCCGCGCGGACCTTCGTCGTGCCACTTCGCCTCCTTGGGCAGTTGGCGGCCTTCCTCTCCCAGGTCCTTGCCCATCACGCCGTGATCGGTTCCCAGAAGGTGCTTGAGGAAGTATTCGTGCCCCTTGCCCGACGAGCCCAAGAGGTTCGACCGCCAGACGAAGAGGTTGCGTGGCCAGTTCGCCGGCGCGTCCGGGTCTTCGCAAGACATCTCCAGTGTGCCAGCTTTGAGCTGTTCGGCGACGTAAGGCGCTACGTCCTTGCCCGCCGCCTTCGCGGCCTTGGCCACCTCCAGAGGATTGGTCTTGAGTTGCGGCGCCGAGGGCAGCCAACCCATCCGCTCGGCGCGGATGTTGTAATCGATCAGGCTGATGTCCCAATCGCCTTCGGGCGCCGTGGGCGACAGGATCTCGCCCGCCGTGAGCGTCTCATATCGCCACTGGTCGGTGTGGGCATACCAGGCGCTGGTGGAATTCATGTGCCGGGGCGGACGGCCCCAGTCGAGCGCGAAGGCAAGCGGCTGCCAGCCCGTCTGCGGGCGCAGCTTTTCCTGGCCCACGTAATGCGCCCAGCCACCGCCGGACTGGCCCACCGCGCCGCACATCACCAGCATGTTGATGACGCCACGGTAGTTCATGTCCATGTGATACCAGTGGTTCATCGCCGCGCCGATTATGATCATCGACTTGCCGTTGGTCTTTTCGGCGTTCTGGGCGAATTCGCGGGCGACATGGACGATCTTGTCGGCGGAAACACCAGTGATCTTCTCGGCCCAGGCGGGCGAACCAGGAATGTCTTCGGCGTAGCCCTTGGCCACCCAGTCGCCACCAAGGCCACGATCGAGGCCGTAGTTTGCACAGAAGAGATCGAAGACCGTGGCGACGGCAACTTCGCCATCCGCCGTCTTGATCCGCTTGACGGGCACGTTCTTGGTCAGGACGTTCGGTCGCCTGTCGCCCGTGGTGAAGGCCTCGGTCGCATCGGCACCGAAATAGGGGAAATCCACACCCAGCACGTCATCATGGTCATCGTCGAGGATGAGCGACATCTGGAGCCGCGTGTCGGCACCGTTCGCCTTTTCCTCGAGGTTCCATTCGCCCTGCTCGCCCCAGCGGTAGCCGATGGATCCGTTGGGCGAAACGAGCCCGCCCGAGATCTCGTCGAAGGCGACCGTCTTCCACTCGGGATTGGTCTCCTCGCCCAGCTTGCCATCGAGGTCGTCGGCACGCAGGAAGCGGCCGGGGATCATCTTGCCATCCTTCTCCTCGATCTTCACCAGCATCGGGAAGTCGGAATACTTGCGGCAATACTCTTCGAAATAGGGCGCCTGCCGGTCGAGGTGGAACTCGCGCAGGATGACATGGCCGAAGGCCATTGCCAGCGCCGCGTCGGTGCCCTGTTTCACGTTCAGCCA
>CAZUVG010000312.1:0-4224 GCA_964623765.1 uncultured Roseicyclus sp. | reverse complement strand
CCGCTCGGAGATTTCCGCGACGGTGCGCCGCTCTCCGCTCCAGTCGAGAAACGGGCCGCGCGAGACGGGCGCCACGTCCAGGGCGGCAAGAGTCATGTTCTCGCGCGCCGGCCGCATCATGAGCAGCCCCTCTTCGCGCCGGTCCGCCGGCAGGTAGAGGAAGCCCGCCCGTATGGAGCGTCCGGGGGACCGGCCGGTGACGTCCTCGCCCTTGTAGGTCACGCGCCCCTGCGCAATCGGGAGCGCCCCGAACGCGGCCTGCATGGCTTCGGACTTGCCGGATCCCACGAGGCCGGCAAGCCCGACGATCTCGCCGGCATGGACGTCGAGCGAGACGTTGACGACCGAGCCGGTCGCCGTTGTCACATCCGCCAGCCGCAGAACTTCCGCGCCGGGCGGTCCGAGATCGAGCTCGGGGAAGATCGCGCCCACCTCGCGGCCGGTCATCAACTGCACCAGCCGGTCCTCGTCGGCGTCCGCGACATCGAGGGTGGCGACATGGCGGCCGTCGCGCAGCACCGTGACCCGGTCGCCGATGCGCCAGATCTCGGCCATGCGGTGGGTGATGTAGACGATGCCGACTCCCCGCTCGGTGAGTTGTTCCACCAGCCGGAAGAGCTGCGCCGTCTCGTGGTCTGTCAGCGATGCGGTCGGCTCGTCGAGAATGAGCACGGAAAGCTCGCCGCGGAAGGCCTTCGCGATCTCGACCATCTGCTGCTCGGCCCGCGTGAGGTGATCCACCGTGCGCTTCGGGTCGAGATCGAAATCGAGCTCGGCGAGCAGGCTCTTCGCCTCGCGCCGCATGTCCCGCTTGTCGAGAAAGCCGCGCCGCGTGTGCTCTGCGCCGAGGAACAGGTTCTCCTCGACCGTCATCTGCGGGATGAGCGAGAACTCCTGGAACACGGCCGAGATGCCGCGTTCCCGCGCGTCGTGGACGCTGTCCAGATCGACGCGTTCGTCGTTCATCTCGATATGGCCCGCGGTCGGGCGGTTCGCGCCCGAGAGCATCGAGATGAGCGTCGATTTGCCCGCCCCGTTCTCGCCGAACAGGACATGCACCTCGCCGGGGCGCAGATCGAAATCCACGCCGTCGAGCGCGCGCACGCCAGGGTAATCCTTGGTGATTCCCTTGGTGGCGATAAGCGGGGCGGGCTGGTTCATTTGCCGCTCACTCCACCCGGAAGACGGGGCGGAAGCCTTCCGGCGCGAGGGTGGACGAGGGGTCGAACTCGTCGTGCGTCTCTTCCGAGACCACGTAGAGCGCGGGCCCGACGTGCTGGTAGTAGTCTTCGCCCTCGAGGATACGGACCGCCTGATCCACCGCGATGCGGCCCTGGATCACGGTGGAATCCGTCGGCGCGGCCATGATCTGTCCGCGGGCGATGCCCCGGTCGACGCCCGGCGTGTAGTAGTAGGAAATCACATTGACCTGATCCGTCAGGCCCCGCGACCGCAGGATCGGCACGGCGGCTTCGGCCGTGACCGCGGTGCCCACGATGTAGTCGAGATCGGGATAGGTCTCGAGCGCATCCTCGATGAGCGCAGACTGCGCCTCCTTGCCGGTGTCGCCGTATTTGGTGTCCACCACCTCCACGGCCGAGCCTTCCACCGCGCCTAGGAAACCGGAATTGCCTGCCTCGACCCAGCCCGCGCCGGCAGGCCCCGGGAACCACGCGGCCTGGATCGCCTCCGACCCCTCGGGGTGCATCTCGGCGAGGAAGGCCCCCGCCTTGGCGCCCATCTCGCCGAAGGAGACCAGCGACTTCGCCGAAAGCTCCGGCGAGGACATGCCGTTGATGACGTCGATCACCGGAATGTCCTGCGCGCGGACCTGCGAGACCAGGTTGTTGAGACCGTCGAAGGAAATCGCGCCGATGATGACGGCGTCGGCGCCGGCGGCCACGCAGTCCTCGATCTGGCTGATCTGGGTATTGAGCTCGGTGTATCCGCCGGCCTCGACCAGCTGCATCTTCACGCCGAGCCGCTTGGCCTCTTCGGCCACGCCGTAGCCGACGCCGAGCCAGTAGGCATCCTTCATGTGCGGGAAGGAAACGCATATCTCCCACGGCTGGCTGGCCTGCTCGAGCGGCATGTAATCGACAGCGGTGCGAGGCGAGGACATGTCGAAGGGCGGATCCCAGCTCTCGACGGGGTAGGGATACCAGGCATCTTCCTGCGCCTGGGCGGCGGCGGCAAGCGCGAGCGCGGATGCGCCGGCGAGCCCTCTCCAGATTGTCTTGATCGTCATCGTTCAGCCTCCGTGTTGGGGCGCCGGCCCGCGCGATACCGCGTGAGCCGCGTTCTCGGGCGGCGCAACGTTTTTAGCGTCCTGCCTTCGGGACGGGGATTGCAAATTCATTGATCGGACCTCGAAGTTCTGATTTTTTGATTTTTTGTGGCACGCAAGCTGCCCTGCTCTTCGCCTCGACCACGCCCGTCGCGCCGCATCGCAAGAGATGAAAGCCATGATTTCCAAGTCTTGTTTCCCTCGCGGCCACGCCGGCGGAGCCCTTCCTGCGCGCGCCGCTGGCGCGCGAGGGCGAGGCACGTGCCTCGAAAAATCGCAGCTCAGGTATCGGATTTTCTGATGGAGCCGTCGCTGCGCCAGATTCGCTACTTCATCGCCGTCGCCAACTCCGGGCAGGTGTCGCGCGCGGCGCGCGATCTCAACGTGTCGCAGAGCGCGGTGACCACCGCGATAAAGCAGCTCGAGGAGATCGTCGGTTGCCCGCTGTTTCGCAGGCACGTCCGGGGGGTGACGCTCACCCAGGACGGCACGATCTTCCTTCAGCACGCACGCCGGATTTTCGCTGCCGTCGACGAAGCCATCCACGCCCCCCGGCAGACGCGGGACACGGTGTCCGGCACCTTGCGGCTCGCGATGACCTATACCGTCGCGGGCTACTACCTTCCGCAACACCTGGAGCGTTTCGCGCGCCTACATCCGCGGGTGAAGCTGCAACCGGTCGAGGCGCCGCGCAACGAGATCGAGAGCGGCCTTGTTTCCGGGGCGTTCGACCTCGCGGTCCTGCTCACGTCGAACATCGTCGATCAGGAAGGCATCGCCTACCGTACACTGATGCGCTCGCAGCGCCGCCTCTGGGTGCCGACGCGCCATCACCTGCTCGAGCATCCAACCGTCACGCTGCAGGATGTCGCCGCCGAGCCTTACATCATGCTCACTGTGGACGAGGCGTCGAACACCGCACAGCGCTACTGGAACCGCACCACGTTTCGCCCGAACGTTCTGTTCCGGACCTCCTCCGTCGAGGCGGTGCGCTCCATGGTGGGGTCGGGCATGGGGGTCACGATCCTCTCCGACATGGTCTATCGTCCGTGGTCGCTCGAGGGGCGTCGCGTGGAGGTCATGCCCGTGGCCGGGCCCGTGCCTACGATGGACCTGGGCCTTGCATGGGCCGCCAACGTGGGACTGCCCCCGGCGGCGAAGGTCTTCACGGATTTCATGACGTCGCACGCGGTGCCGGCCGAAGATTGAGGCGCGCTGTGCCGCGCCCGACCCCGACGGCGACGGGCGCGAGGATATGCTGGCGAATTGCGGCGTGCCGGGCTGCCCGGGTTCCTCGCCGCGGGGCTGTCAGACCAATTCGAACCAGTCTCTGCCAGGACGGTGCCGCTGTCCCTTCTGCCGCACAGAGGCCGCGCCACTCAGCGAGAGCGGCCGCGCGGTCGGCCAGGACGTGAGGTCTGCTGGAGAGGCTGCGGTCCTGGTTGAAGTGGTTGCGGACGGAGGCGTGGACGGCGGCGAAGAGCTGCAGACTGCGCATGCGCCGGACGCGCGCGCCGCTCGCCTTCCTCTCCCCGCGGATCCAGGCCGCGATCCGCGGGGCAGCCTCCCGCCCGAGTTCACGCTCCGACGCATCCTGCGCCGCCCGATCCCGCTCGACTGGCAGGAGCAGGAACGCCTCTACGGGATCTGAAGCCGCGCCGCGCCCGCGAATTCCCTGCAAACTCCCCGCCTGCAGGGAATTCCACCCGGAACCGACCCCGCCGATGCGCCCCGAAGAGACCCATCGCGGGACCAAGGGCGAAGCCGTCTCTCACGGGCGTCCCTGTCGGCGTGGCAGGCGGGAAAGCGCGGAAAGCTCGGGCGAATGGCCGGTGGTTTTGCATTCGATATCGATAGGTCGGGTCGGTGGCGGAGGGGGCGCGACCTGGGTCCAGCATTCGCAACCCATCCATTGACGCACCGTCTGCGTGCGGCGG
>CAZUVG010000311.1:0-4226 GCA_964623765.1 uncultured Roseicyclus sp. | reverse complement strand
GGTGCGCGGTGATGCAGGCCGGACATCGCGTTGAAGAGATGCGTCGCCATGCGCGCCCCGGCGGCGAAGGCGGCCTCCGCCTCCTCGAAGGTGCAGCCGCTGTGGCCGAGGGAGACGAGGATGCCGGCCCGGGCGAGCCTCGCGATGCGCTCGGGCGCGGCGCGCTCGGGCGCCAGCGTGATCGTCAGGTGGCCCACGCGCGCCTTCGCGTCGATGTAGGCGTCCGCGTCGGTCTCCGTGAGGTCGCGCAGGCGCGCGGGATCGTGGGCGCCCGGCAGCGCCAGATGCGGGCCTTCCAGGTGCAGGCCGAGAATGCCCGGATCGGCGCGGCGGGCCGTCTCGACGAGACGGACGACCTTCGCCGTGCGCTGGGGCGTGTCCGAGATCAGCGTGGGCAGGATCGCACCGGTCCCGAGGCGGCGATGGGCGGCGAGGATCTCCAGCACGTCGCCCGGGCTCTCGCAATCGCCCAGCATGCGTCCGCCGCCGCCGTTGACCTGCAGGTCCCAGGGGGCGGGGCAGACGGCCGGGGCGTCCTGCCGCGCGACCGAGGGCCTTATCGCGGCGATGCGTCCGCCCGAGATCTCCACGTCGACGCCGCGGCGCCAGCCGTCACCGTCGAGAAGGTCGATCGACGACAGCTTCACGGCAGCCCCCGCGCGAGACTGAGCGCACCGTCGAGGGGGCGGCCCGCGGCGGGCTGCAGGTCGGCCCGCGCTTCCCCGGGAAGATGCCGGGCGAGGAGATCTCCGAGACCTCCCGTCAGCACCAGTGGCTCGCCGGGGCGGTGGCCCACGTCCGCAAGGCCTTCGGCAAGTGCCTCCAGCGTCTCGGCGATCAGTCGCCGGGCGAGGGGCGTGCGGTCGTGCTCGAGGACGACCCGCGCCACCTGCGCGAAGTCGCCGGGCCGCGCCTCGCGGGCGAAAACGGATGGATGGGGCAGGGCGGCACGCATCAGGGCCTCGGCCAGCGGATCGGGCTGAAGGCGGCCATCGGCGACACGCAGCGCCAGCGACAATGCACGCCGCCCGAGCCACGCGGCGGAACCCTCGTCGCCAAGCAGGAAGCCCCAGCCACCGACGTGCCGCCTCTCGCTGCCCGAGCGCCGGACGAAGAAGGAGCCCGTCCCGAGGCTCGCGAGCGTCCCGTCCGCGCCACCGAGGGCGCCCTCGACGGCCGTCACGCTGTCGTCCACGACCCACGCGAGGAAGGGCAGGCGGGTGGCGAAGGCGTCGGCCACGCCCGGCAGGCGCCCGCCCGCAAGCCCCGCGCAGATGCGCGCGGCCGGCAGATCGTCGCGGCCGAGGCCCTGCGCGGCGAGCCCCGCGAGGACAGCCTCGCGGATCGCGGCCTCCGCCCCGGCGGGATCGGTCACGATGTTGGCGGGTCCGCCCCGCGTCTCCGAGACCGGGCCGCCGGCGACCGAGATCGCTACGCGGCAACCGGTGCCGCCGCCGTCGATGCCGATGTCGATACGCTCGGTCATGGCGTCAGAGCGTGACCGCCCGGCCTGTCGCCGCTGCCTCCTGCGCGGCGAGGCCCACGCGGACGGCCAACGCGCCGTCCTCCACCGTCACCTCGGGACGCCGCCCGGTGCGCACGGTCTCGAGGAAGCGGCGGTGCTGGTAGTAGGTCGCGCCGTTGTGGTCGCCGGCCTCCAGCAGTTGCGGGTCCACGGGAATGTCGATGCGGCCCGGCCCGGTGGGATGACGGGGCGAGACGATCAGGTGCGGCACCGGCTGCGGCCCGTGGTCGAAGTTCCAGAACCGCGTGGGGCCGGGAACGAAGGCCTGGATCTTGCCCGCGGGGCCCACCGCCGACAGCTCCTCCTGGTATTCCGATCCTTCCGCGAACATGCAGAGTTCCAGCATCGCCCGCGCGCCGCGCGCGAAGTCCACGATGACGTAGCCGTGGTCCCAGACGTCCGGCACGGCGTCGCCGTAACGTTCGTCGAGATGGTTCACCGCCTGACCGGCGCTTGCCATCACGCGCACGGGCTCGTCCCGGAGGATCAGCCGCATCAGGTCGAAGAAATGGCAGCATTTCTCGACCATCGTGCCGCCCGTGGTCCGATTGAACCGGTTCCAGGCCCCGACCTTGTCGAGGAAAGGGAATCGGTGCTCGCGGATCGTCAGCATCCGGATGCCGCCTGTCGCCTCTTCGGCCAGTTCGTGGAAGCGCGCGATGGGCGGCATGTAGCGGTACTCCATCGCGACCCAGATCGGCGCGGGGAAGTCTCGGGCGAAGCGCCGCATCACCGCCTCGTCGCGTGCGTCGGTGAAAAGCGGTTTCTCCACCAGCACCGGCATGGGCCGCGTGCGTGCCACGTCCTGAAGGTGCGTGACGTGCAGGTGGTTGGGCGAGGCGATGACGAGCGCGTCCACGTCGTTGCGCGCCGCGAGGCCAGGCAGGTCCGGGCATGGCGAGGCACCGGGCACGAGCGCCTGCGTCTGCGCCGCCATCTCGGCGTCCGGTTCGACGAAGGCCGCGACCTCCGCCTGCGCCAGCAGCGCGACGTTGCGGATGTGCTCCTGTCCCATCATGCCGCATCCGACGATGCCGTACCGGGTCATGTCCCTCGTCTCTCCCTCATGTCGCGGCCCTCAGGGCACGCGTGCGGCGTACCGCGCGCGGCCGGGGTTGAACCACGTGCGCGACGTCTCCGCCAGTCGCGCGTTCTGATCGAAGCTGCGGCGCTCGACAAGGCCCATGATGTCGCCGGGGGCCGCGCCGATCTCCGCGGGCGCCCATCCGGGCAGGGGGGCGGCGCTCACCCGGTCCTCGGCATGGCCGATGACGAGGCCGAAGCGGTCGGCATATGTCCTGTAGAGCGATTCCGACAATTGTTCGGCGCGCAAGGGGCCGAAGCGGGCGTCGAGCCGGATCTCCTCCACCGCGGCCGGCACCTCGTCGAGCGCGCGCAGGCGGCGGATGCGCCATGCCCCGCCCGGGTGATCCGGTGTCGGCTGGTCGTCGCGGGCGAAGGACAGGACGCGCGCGGTGGGCAGGCCGCCGCCGTGAGGCACCGCCTCAAGCCGGAAAAGCGCGTAGGTGCCGACGTTCCGCGCCGCCTGCCGGACGTAGTTGCCCGAGCCCTGCCGGCGCTCGATCAGACCGCGTTCGGCGACGACGGCGAGCGCCTTCCTGAGCGTCATCATCGAGACGCCCGCCTCCTCGGCCATCCGTCGCTCGGGCGGCAGACGGTCTCCGGGGGCGAGGCGCCCGGCGCCGATCTCGATCGTCAGGCGTTCCGCGATCCTGAGATAGGCGGGCAGGGCGCCGGGCTCGGGGGCGGTGCGGTCGTCTTGTCGGGCCATGACAGGCAAAGGCCCTCCCTGCCTCTGTCGCGCGCAAATTGTTATACCATTGATCTACCCGAACGGCAGGGCTACGCAAGGGGCGATCTCGCCAAGGGAAGGGAGGCCCGCGCGCATGACCGTCGTCCCCGTCACGTCGCCAGACCTCGATGCCGCCGAAGTGTCGTGGTTCGCGGCCCTGTGTTCCGACGACTACCGTTTCCTCGGTGTGCCCGAGGGCGATCTGCGCTCCTCCTGGGCGCATTGCTCGTCGATCCTCAAGGAGGCGGAGGCGCAGGGCTTCCGCAACATCCTGTGTCCCTCGTCCTACCAGGTGGGGCAGGACACGCTGTCCTTCGTCGCGGCCGGCAGCCAGGTCACCGACCGCATCAACATGCTCGCGGCCGTCCGCTGCGGCGAGATGCAGCCGATCATGCTGGCACGCGCCGTCGCCACGCTCGACCACATGCTGGAAGGGCGGCTGACGGTGAACATCATTTCCTCGGATTTTCCCGGCGAGAAGGCGGACAGCGCGTTCCGCTACCAGCGGAGCCGCGAGGTGGTAGAGATCCTGAAGCAGGCCTGGACGCGGGACGAGATCAACTATTCCGGCGCAGTCTATGATTTCAAGGGTATCGGGACCGATCCGGCCAAGCCCTACCAGACCGGGGGGCCGCTTCTGTATTTCGGCGGCTACTCGCCCGCCGCGCTGGAACTCTGCGGACAGCATTGCGACGTCTACCTGATGTGGCCGGAGCCGAAGCCGGCCCTGGCCGAACGGATGCGGGCCGTGCATGCGGTGGCCGAGCGGCATGGCCGGACGCTCGATTACGGACTGAGGGTGCATGTGATCGTGCGCGACACCGAGGCCGAGGCGCGCGATTACGCGGAGCATCTGGTCGCCGCGCTCGACGACGATCGCGGCCGGGC
>CAZUVG010000310.1:0-4248 GCA_964623765.1 uncultured Roseicyclus sp. | reverse complement strand
TCTCGTGCATCGCGAAGAGGATGCGCCGGTGCACCGGTTTCAGCCCGTCGCGCAGGTCGGGGATCGCGCGCGAGATGATGACGCTCATCGCGTAGTCGATGAACGAGGTCTTCATCTCCGCCGAGATGTCGATGGAGGGACCCGAGGGCGGAGGCGGCTGGGGCCCGGGTTCTTCTTCGTTTTCAGGCGGTTCTGGCGTGTCGGTCAAAGGCTCGGCCCCGGTCTGCGCGCATGTCTACATATTGTTGGTCATTAGTATAAGGGCGCGGGATATGGGGTGCAATGGTCGCAGCCCTGTATGGGTGGCAGCCATCGCAGGTGAGTGACAACATGCTGTTTTCGTTGCAAATTAACGAATCGGTGGCACTCTCGTGACAGGAAGGGGCAACGCGAGAGGTGCCTTATGGCAGGAAGCGAGACGGAGCTGCTCTTGAAGGGATACGGGCTGACGACCGCCGAGATGGTGTACCGGATGCCCGATTACCGCAACGTTCTCAATACCTTCGTCTGGCAGGACTACGACCTTGCGCCCGACTATCCGAGGTTGTTCGACTTCATCGAGTTCTGGCAGGACGAGATCGAGGGGCCGCTCCACTCGGTGCATTTCGTCCACCGCAAGATGGTCTCGCCGGGCGAGTGGCAGAACGTGACGGGCACGTTCACCTACCATTAGGCAGCGCGGGGTCTGAGCGCGGCCAGCAGCCAGACGCCCGCCAGCGCCAGCGAGGCGAGGCCGTTCCAGCTCGCCATCGAAAGGCCCAGCATCTCCCATGCGACCTCGTCGCACATGACGATGCCGGTGCCGATGTCGGGGTTGAGCAGGTCGGCCATGTCCATCGAGCCCAGGTCGCCCCCGCCGCCCGAGCACGAGGTGGGCCCGTCCCACCAGTCGCGCTCGACGCCCGTGTGGTAAAGCGAGATACCCGCGTTGCCGAGCATGCTCAGCCCGCCCAGGATTGCGAGCGCGGCAGACGGCAGGACCACCCCGATTGCGCCCAGAGCGATGGCCCCCGCGTGCGGCCAGCGTTGCCAGAGGCACAGCGCACAAGGCGCGAGCCCGCCCAGGTACTGGAACGCGAAGGCTGCCAGCAGAAGGACGGCCGAGCCGCTGGCGGCCACTGCGATCAGGGTGCGTCGGGTCAGCATCGGAAACATCTCGAACCTCAGGGCCCCTCGAAGGGTCGTCGCCAGCGGGGTGTCTACGAAGGGCGCACGGGGCGCAAGACCCGGGAGATCCCGCTCAGAGCCCGAGCCAGCCCCGCACGAGGCTCGCCAGCGTTGCGCCCGCGATCAGGAGCGTCGCGATCCATGCCGTGCCGAGCAAGGTTCCGAGGATCACGAGGATGCCGTCGCGCTGCAGCAGGCCCATCGCGACGATCACCACGGCGATGCCGGGGACGGTGTTGGTGCCGGGAAGGGGCACGAGGATCGACGCGCTGAAGAGCACGAGGGCGAGCCCCACGACCCGGTCAGCAGGCGAGCGCGTCAGCATGGCGAGCCGCGGGCGGCTCACGGTCTCGATCCGGCGCAGCCACGGCCCCGCGCGTCGGGCGAGATCGTCGAGCGACCGTTTCGACACCGTCCGTGCGCCGAGCCTGCCTGGAAGCCAGGGCATGTCGCGCCCAAGCAGGATCTGGGCGGAGACGAACATGAGCGGCAGGGCGACGATCTGCGGGATCCCGTAGAGGAACGGGATGCAGCACGGCAGCGCGAGGACCAGCAGGAACAGGCCGAAGGCGCGTTCGTGGAGCTGTGCCAGGATCCAGTCCAGGCTTGCCGCTTCGCCGGGAGCGTCGTCGGCCAGCTTGGCAAGGCGGCGCGAAATCGCCATCGGCTGATCGGGCTGCGCCATCAGCATGCGTCAGTTTCCTCTGCGGGCGGTGCGCGAACCGGGCGCGGCAGCCGGGTAGCAGATCGTTTCTCGGCAGGCCAGCCCGTAACGGCGCACGCGTGACGGCGTCGCCTCCGGGTGCAACGCCTCGGCTTGGGCGGTCGCTGCGCTGCGCAGCCTGCCGCGAAAAGGGGATGACAGGTCGTTTTCCCTGCGTAAGGATGTCGAGTGCAGACGGTGCGGCTGGAGGGCCGCACCGTCGCTTCGGAAAGGTTTTCGTAACCAAGACGCCGTATCGGTCAACCGCCGCTTCACGACGCGCGGAGACCGCCAGGGAGGAAGACATGACGACAACGATCAAGCCGGTGGCGCTCGCCGCCGCAATGGCCGGCGCGACGCTGGCCACCGCGACCACCGCCACCGCGCAGGATGCGGAGGTCACGATCCGCTGCCAGCACTTCCTGTCGCCCATGGGCTCGGTCCCGCGGTTCTTCATCGAGCCGTGGGGCGAGAAGGTCGAGGAGGATTCCGACGGTCGCATCGACGTGCAGATCTTCCCCGCGATGCAGCTCGGCGGCACGCCGCCCTCGCTCTACGACCAGATCCGCGACGGCGTGATCGACTGCGGCTGGACCATTCCCGCCTACACCCCCGGCCGTTTCCCCGAGGCGGAGGCGTTCGAACTGCCCTTCATGACGTCCATGTCCGGCGAGGCCTCGAGCCGCGCGGCATGGGACTTCACGCAGGAGCATCTGATGGACGACTTCTCGGACGTGCGCATCCTCGCCGTCCACGTCCACGGACCCGGCGTCATCCACACCACGGGCGGCCCCATCGAGACGATCGAGGATTTCGACGGCCTGCAGCTGCGTGGCCCCTCGCGGATGGCCAACGCGCTGCTGGAGGAACTGGGCGCGACGCCCGTCGGCATGCCGGTCCCCGCCTTCCCCGAGGCGCTGAGCCGCGGCACGGTCGACGGCGGCGTGATCCCGTGGGAGGTGGTGCCCGCCCTGCGCGTCGAGGAACTGGCCGAGAACCACACACAGATCGGCGGCGACCGCGCGCTCTACAACACGTTCTTCATCTGGGCGATGAACAACGAAACCTATGACAGCCTTCCCGACGACCTCAAGGCGGTGATCGACCAGAACTCCGGCATCGAGATCTCCGCATGGGCGGGCCGCGCGATGGACGAGGGCGACGATCTGGCCGAGACGGCGATCCGCGAGCGCGGGAACACCATCGTCACGCTCGACGACGACGTGGTGGCGCAGCTTCGCGAGGTGGGCAACATGGTGACCGGGCGCTGGATCGAGGAGATGACCGCGCTGGGCCTCGACGGCGAGGAGTTGGTCGAGGACGCCCGCGCGCTCGTCTCGCAGTATTCGGGCGAGTGATTCCAGAGGGCTGATCGCGGGTCCCGGCCTCGGTCGGGCCCCGCCGTGACGAGGGGGCTTTCGGCTTGGACAGGCAATCGCTTCTGTCGGCCCTGCTGGCGCGCGTGGAGGAGACGCGCGGGCAGATCGGCGAGGCATGGCCATACCACGCCGACCCCGAAACCGGCAACTGGGAGACGGTGGACGACGGCGACTGGTGCGGCGGCCACTGGGTGGAATGCCTGCGGATCGCCGGTCGGCTGGAGGGCCGGCCCGAGCTGATCGAGGAGGCGCGCGACCGGACCGAGCGGTTGCGGCCGAAGCTGGAGAAGGACGACCAGTTCCGCGGCCACCGCTTCTACTACTCCGCCGCGCGGCTTCACGCCGAGACGGGCGATCCCCGGCTCAGGACGCTGGCGCTCGCCGCGGCCTACGCCGTGCGCGCCATGGCCATCCCGCAGAACGGGGCGATGCCCATCGGCCACGAGGTTCAGGTGAAATCCACCACGCTCGCGTCGCGCCGCATCGTGGCGGTGGACAACGTGCACCCGAACCTCAGGCTCGACTTCTGGGCGGGGCCCGAGACGGGGGACCCGGTCTTCGTCGAGGGCGCGAAGCGGATGCTGGACCTCACGATTCGCGACTTCGTCCGCGCCGACGGCTCGACGGTCGAGTTCATCGAGTATCACGAGACCGAGGACCGCATCCTGCGGCACTTCACGCTGCTCGGCACGCACGACGACAGCTGCTGGAGCCGTGGACAGGCATGGGCCGTCGCGGGCTTCCTGCGCGGCTGGCAGGAGTTCGGCGAGACGCGATACCGCGACGCGGCCGCGCGCGTGTTCGGCTACTGGCAGGGCAGGGTGGGCAACGCCGTTCCGCCGTGGGACTTCGACGACCCCGAGGGCCCGCGCGACACCTCGGCGGCGGCCATCGTCGTGGAGCAACTCGCCCGTATGGCTGTCGCGGATCCCAACACCGAGGCGCGGCGCTTCACCGGGCATCTTGATCCCATGATCGAAGCTCTGGCAGAACACGTGC
>CAZUVG010000309.1:0-4252 GCA_964623765.1 uncultured Roseicyclus sp. | reverse complement strand
GCAGCGGCCGGCCTGCTCGGCGGCCTTCTCGCGCGCATACTCGGCGTAGATCTCGTGGAAATCCTCCGTCCGAACGTCGGCGGTGCGCTTCAGCGGCATCTCCTTGCCGACGGTCACGAACTTCAGCATGGGTTGCTTGGACACGGATCTTCTCCCATTCTCGTCGCGCTCGTATACACAGGGCGCCAAACCAGAAAAAGACAGTTATGCTGACCTATTTGGACTTTTTCCGGATGTCGTCCAGACCGCAGGCCGGAAAGCTGGGAGAAAATAGGTAACGATCCGGCTCTAAATCTGGAAACAGACTTCAAAACAATAACTTGAATACGGGCCAAGCGGAACCGGAATGTCACTTCTCCATATCTTCCTCGTGGCCCTGATCCAGGGAATTACCGAATTCCTGCCCGTTTCCTCCTCCGGGCACCTGATCCTCCTGCCGAATCTCTCGGGACTGGAGGACCAGGGACTTGTGATCGACGTGGCCGTGCATGTCGGCACGCTGGGGGCGGTCGTCCTCTACTTCTGGCGCGATGTCCGACTCGCCCTTGCAGGGCTACCGCGTCTGCTGACGGGCCGGATCGACACGCCCGGATCGCGGCTCGCCCTACTGCTGGCAGTCGCCACGGTCCCCGTCGTGGTCGCGGGGCTGATTCTCGCCGTCACCGGACTTGCGGAGGCGATGCGGTCGGTGACCGTGATCGGCTGGACCATGCTTCTGTTCGGCATCTTCCTGTGGTGGGCCGACCAGCGCGGGTCGCAGGAAAGGCGCAGCGGCGACTGGACGCTGCGCGACGCGATCTCGATGGGGCTGTGGCAGGCCGTGGCGCTGATCCCGGGCACCTCGCGATCGGGCATCACGATCACCGCGGCCAGGCTGCTCGGCTACGACCGCGAGTCCTCGGCGCGGCTTGCCATGCTCATGTCGATTCCGACGATCCTCGCCTCCGGCGTCCTTCTGGCCGCGGAGGTCGTGGTCACGGCGGACGCGCAGGCGGCGCGGGACGGGGCCATCGCGGCGGCGCTCGCCTTCGTCTCGGCGCTGGCGGCGCTCGCCTTCATGATGCGGCTGCTCAGGAGCGTCAGCTTCACGCCCTACGTGATCTACCGCGTGATCCTGGGCGTGGTGCTGCTCTGGCTTGGCTACAGCGGGGCGCTCACGACCGCTTGAGCCGGTCCGCGCTTTCCTTGATCGCGGCATACTGGCCGGAGGGGCGGTAGGGCCAGAGGTAGTCCTCGAGCAGCAGTTCCATCGCCACGGGCTGGATGCCGAGTTCGGGCAGGCCCCTGCTGCCTTCGCTCACCACGTTGTCGCGGCGGAGGTTGCGCACCTGGTCACGGGTCAGAAGGCCGTTGTGGAACAGCCCCAGCGTGATCGCCTGGAGGAAGTCGAGGACCGCGGCCATCACCATCGCCGCCGAGAACGGCAGCTGCAGCAGGTAGCGGCGCCGCCGGATCGTGCGCAGCATCAGCAGCATCAGCTCGCGGAAGGTCTGCACTTGCGGCCCGCCCAGCTCGTAGACACCGGGTGCCGCCTCGCCCAGAACGCCCTTCGCCGCGGCATGGGCCACGTCGTCGACGTAGACCGGCTGGAACCGCGTCCGCGCACCGACAAGCGGGATCATCGGGCTCAGGCGCGTCATCTTGGCGAAGCGGTTGAAGAACTCGTCCTCCGGTCCGAAGACGATCGAGGGCCGCAGGATCACCGCCCGCGGGAAGTGCTCCAGCACCGCTTCCTCGCCGCGGCCCTTGCTGGCGGCGTAGTGGCTGTCGCTGCCCGAATCCGCGCCGATGGCCGAAATGTGAACGAACGTCTCCGCGCCCTCCTCGGCCGCGATCCGGGCAATGCGGCCCGCGCCGTGGTGCTGGACGAGGCCGAAGCGGTTCTTGCCCGACTCCGTCAGGATGCCGACGCAGTTCACCACCGCATCCGCTCCGTGGATCGCGGCGCGCACCGAATCGTCGTCGCGGATGTTGGCGAAAACGGGCTCCACCTGCCCCACGACGCCGTAGGGTCGGACGAAGATCGCCTCGTTGGGACGACGGACGGCGACGCGGACGCGCCAGCCCTCCCTGGCCATGCGGCGGGCGATGTAGCGCCCGATGAAGCCCGATCCGCCGAAGATGGTGACCAGTTTCGCCATGTCCGATGCCTCCCGGAACCCGTCTTACCGGCGTGATAGGCCCCGCGTCCCACGCGAACAAGGTTGAAATCGTCACGGTCACGGCCGTTCGTGGGACCGTGGCAAGAAGTTGGCTGGCCATGGCCCTGCAACGCCACTAGGTCTTGTTTCATGGCTGCCGCCTCTCGATTCCTGCCGGGCCTCGCCCTTCTGGCCTACCTCGGCCCTGCTGCCGCGCAGCAGGTCAGCCTCGACGCCCCCGGCGCGGACGCGGCGCTTGAGACACGTCTGCGCGCCAACGCCCTGCTTCTGCAGGAACCGCAGGAAGAGGACGGGCCGCGGACCACTCAGGACGTCGTCGCCGCGGCCCGCGCGGATTACGCGCGAATCGTGGCGATCCTGTTCGAATTCGGCCATTTCGCACCCGTCGTCAGCATCAAGATCGACGGACGGGAGGCCTCGGACCTATCGCCCTTCTCCGTGCCCGACCGGATCGACCGGGTGCAGATCTCGGTGGAGCCGGGACCGGACTTCACCTTCGGTACCGCCGAGATCGGACCGCTCGCGCGCGACACCGAACTGCCCGACGCCTTCCGCCCCGGCGGCGATGCAAGCACGCCCGTCCTGCAGGACACCACGAGGGCCGCGATCGACCGGTGGCGGGAGCGCGGCCATGCCGTCGCCGAGGTTGCCGGCCAGCGGATCGTGGCCCGCCACCGCGACGCCGAACTCGACGCCGACATCGACATCGCGCCGGGGCCCGTGGTGACCTTCGGCCAGCTCGTCCCCGCCGGGCAGGAGCGGATGAGACCCGAGCGCATCCTCGAGATCGCGGGCCTGCCGCAAGGCGTGACCTATTCGCCCGAGATCCTCGCCCGCGTCACCGAACGGCTGCGCGACACCGGTGCCTTCTCGGCAGTGGCACTGGAGGAACAGCCCCTCGGCCCGGGCGACACGATGGACATCGTCGCCAACGTCACCGAGTCGCCCCTGCGCCGCTTCGGCTTCGGCGCGGAGATCTCGACCGACGAGGGCGCCCGCGCCTCGGCCTTCTGGCTGCACCGCAACCTCTTCGGCGGGGCGGAGCGGCTGCGGATCGAAGGCGAGGTCAGCGGCATCGGCCAGGAAGGCATAGACACCGGGGAAGTGGAGGGCGTCGACGCTGAGCTGCGCCTGCGCTTCTCCCGTCCCGCGACCTTCACGCCCGACACCCTTGCCTATGCCGAGCTTGCCGTCATCGGCCTCGACGAGCCGTCGTTCCGGCTGGCGGCGATCGAGACGGAAGCGGGGGTGGAGCGATGGTTCTCCCCCTCGCTCGAAGGCGCGCTGGGCATCGGCATCCGTGCCGTGCGCTTCGAGGACGCCCTCGGCACCCGCAATACGACGGTCCTGTCGCTGCCCGCGTCGCTGACGTGGGACAACCGCGACGATTCGCTCAATCCCACGGCCGGTGTCTACATGATTGGCACGGCGACGCCCTTCGTCGCGCTCGACGACGGCGGCGGCGCGCAGCTGACGGCCGACAGCCGGGGCTACGTGGGCTTCGGCGAGGACGACGCCACGGTGCTGGCGGGACGCCTGCAGTTCGGGGTGCTCACGGGCGGCGACTTCGCGTCGATCCCGCCCGATTTCCTGTTCTACTCCGGCGGCTCGGGCACGGTGCGGGGGCAGGAATACCAGTCGCTCGGCGCCGTGCAGCAAGGCATCGACAGCGGCGGCCGCGGCTTTGCCGGCCTCGCGACCGAGGTGCGGCAGTCGATCGGCGACACGAACTTCGGCCTCGTCGCCTTCGCCGATGCGGGCTACGTCTCACCGGGCTCGGGTTTCCAGGATGGCGACTGGCACGCGGGCGCGGGCGTGGGTCTGCGCTACGACACGCCGTTCGGGCCGATCCGGCTGGATGTCGCGACACCCGTGCGCGGCGGCGGGGTGGGCGAGGACCTCTTCATTTACATCGGCATCGGACAGGCGTTTTGACCCGCTGGCTCGTCGCAATCCTCCTTCCTCTCGCGATCCTCTCGCAACCGGTCAGCGCGCAGGACGACGAGGGCACGCGCCTCGAAAGGCTGATCGAGAACCAGCTTTCGGGCGAGGATCGCGACGTGCGGATCGAGGGTTTCCGGGGCGTCCTG
>CAZUVG010000308.1:0-4257 GCA_964623765.1 uncultured Roseicyclus sp. | reverse complement strand
TGGCGGGCGGCGTCACCTCGATCCCGGCGGCGATGGCGGTCTGGGCGCTGGCCCGCCCGCCGGTCTTCGCGCTCTACATTGCGCTTTCGCTGTCGGGCGCGTTTGCCGCGGGGCTTTTGTTCCAGGCGTGGACGCTGGCCTGAGGCCCCGCGCGGGCCGGATGCGACAGCGGTCGGGAAACCGAATACCCGGGCGGTTGGCGGCGGGCTGAACAAGCCGGTCGCAACCCTCCCGCTTTTCGCCGCGTCATGGCCGTTTCCGCGAACTCTCTTTACGCGTCTACGGGGACCCGGCGCAAAACGCTTGCCGAAACCGGTTTCGGAGAGGAGCATGGGATTCGGGGAGAAGAGAGCCATGCCGGACAGGACGTCGCGAGCGCACAGGCCGGGCCGTGTCACGATCAGGGAGGTTGCGGGCGAGCTGGGTCTTGCCAAGGGCACCGTAAGCCGTGCGCTCAACGGCTATCCCGACATCGCCGAGAGCACGCGCCTGCGCGTCATCCGCACCGCCGAGCGGATGGGATACCGGCCGCTCGCGCAGGCGCAGGCGATCCGGACGGGGCGGGCGCGGTCGCTGGGTCTCGTGCTGAACGCGGGTCGCTCGGACGCGCACAAGCCGTTCCTGACCGACTTCCTCGACGGCATCAGCCGTGGCGCCTCGGAGGAGAACTGGACCCTCACCGTCGCCACGGCGCAGGACGAGGCCGACGAGGTCGCGACGATGCAGCGGCTGATCGCAGAGCGGAAGGTCGACGGCTTCATCCTGCCCAGGACCAAGATGCGCGATGCGCGGATTGCACTCTGCCGGGAGGAGGAGGTGCCCTTCATCCTCTACGGACGGACCGGCGACGACGCGGGTTGCGCCTGGTTCGACATTCGCGGCGAGGCGGCGATGCGCGAGGCGGTGCTGCGGCTCGCGGGCTTCGGGCACCGCCGCATCGGGTGGCTGGGTGGCATGCCGGACTACGCCTACACGCAGCTTCGACGCGACGGGTTTCTCGCAGGTCAGTCCGAGGCCGGCCTCACGCCGGACCCCGCGCTGATGGAGGATGGCGTCTTCACCATCGAGGACGGTTTCAACGCCGGCCTGCGCCTTCTCGACCATGCCGAGCCACCCACCGCCGTGGTCTGCGCGCTCGACCTCGCGGCGCTCGGGCTCTACCGGGCAGCGGGCAGGGCCGGGCGCCGCGTGGGCCGCGACCTTGCCGTGATCTCCTACGACGGCAGCCCCGAGGCCGCGAGCGCCGACCCGCCGCTCACCACCTATGCCGTTGACACCCGCGCGGCCGGCCGCGCGCTCGCCGTCATGCTGATCGCCCGCATTCGCGGCACCCCGCCCGAGGACCTGCGCCGGATCGTGCCAGCGCGGCTCATCCCGCGCGCCTCGGACCGGCTGACCGGGCCCCTTCCGGGCACGCCGCGGGAGGCGGCGGCCCGATCCACGACGACCCTTGCCTGACAGAAATCCAATGGGAGGATTGACATGACGACGATGACGACACCGGCCCGCGTCGCCCTGATGGCGGCCGCCTCGGGCCTTGCGCTTGCCACGGCCGCCGGCGCACAGGAGACGATCCGCTTCTGGACCACCGAGGAACAGCCCGAGCGGCTGGAGCGGCAGGAGGCCATGGCCGCAGACTTCACCGCGGAGACCGGCATCGAGGTGGAGGTGATCCCGGTCACCGAAAGCGACCTCGGCACCCGCGCCACGGCGGCCTTCGCGGCCGGCGACCTGCCGGACGTGATATACCACACGCTGCAATACGCCCTGCCGTGGTATGACGCGGGCATCCTCGACGCCGACGCCGCGACCGAGGTCATCGAGAGCCTCGGCACCGACACGTTCGCGCAGGGCGCGCTCGACATGGCCGCGGTTGAGGATGGATGGGCCTCCGTGCCCGTGGACGGCTGGACGCAGATGATCGTCTACCGCAAGGACCTGTTCGAGGAGGCGGGGCTGGAGCCGCCCACGACCTACGCCAACGTGCGGGCGGCGGTGGAGGCGCTGCACACCCCGCCCGACATGTACGGCTTCGTCGCCGCGACGAAGGTGGACGAGAACTTCATGTCCCAGGTGCTGGAACACGTGTTCCTGGCCAACGGCGTCTCGCCCGTGGGCGGCGACGGGTTCCAGCCGCTGGAAACGGGGCCGACCGTCGAGGTGCTGGAGTTCTACAAGGCCATCGCCGAGGCGAGCCCGGACGGCGAACTTTACTGGCAGCAGAGCCGCGAACTCTACTTCGCCGGCCGCGCGGCCATGATCATCTGGTCGCCCTTCATCCTCGACGAACTGGCGGGCCTGCGTGACGACGCGCCGCCGACGATCAACGACGATCCGGCCTCGCGCGAGCTTGCGAGCATGACCGGCATCGTGACCAACTTCGCCGGTCCCTCGAACCCCGACGGTGCGGCATGGGCCGACATCCGCTACTTCGGGATCACGGCGGACGCCGACACCGAGGCGGCGCAGTCCTTCGTGGAATACTCCATGTCGGACGGCTATACCGCGACGCTCGCCATCGCGCCCGAGGGCAAGTTCCCGGTGCGCCGGGGCGACGGCGAGAACCCCTCGGCCTACACCGAGGCGTGGGCGCAGCTGGACGTCGGCGTGAACCGGCGCGCGCCGCTGGGCGATCTCTACGCCGCGGAGATGATCGACGAGATCGTCGGCGGGCTCGACGTTGCGCAGCGCTGGGGCGTGGCCGAGGGGCAGCTGGCGCTGGCCTCGAACATGATCAACAGCCAGGTCATCAACCGCCTCGTGCGCGAGTACATCGACGGCGTGCGCTCGGCCGAGGAGACGGTCGACCTGCTGAACGAGGAACTGGCCGCGATCGAGTGACACGTACCTCCAGCCGGGGCGGCCCGCGTGCCGCCCCGGCGTCTTCCGGAGACGATGGCCATGACTGCCGTTCCACCGCACGAGGCGGCCCCCGTCGCGCAACGCGACGAGACCGCCGCGCAGCCCGTTCCGCCGAAAGGCCGCGGCCCGCTCGCCCGGCGCGAGGCGCGGCTGGCCTGGGGGCTGATGCTGCCGACGCTGCTGAGCGTTCTCCTGGTGGTGATCCTGCCGCTTCTGGCGATCTTCTGGATCTCGGTGAAGCCGGTGGAACTGGCCGATCTCCGCCCGCCTGCACCTGTCGTGCGCGAGGACGTGCGGAACGCGGGCGAGGCCGTGGCGACGCTGCGATACCGCATCCGGAATTCGAGCCAGGCCGAGCCGATCCGGAACGTCGTGCTGACCGACACGATTCCCGAGGGCGTTGCGGTGGCCGACCTGCCCGAGGGCTGCACGCTGGAAGGTGCGGCGCTCACGTGTCTGCCGGGCGATCTCGAGGGCGGCGGGCGCGTGACGCTGGAGATCCCGGCGACGCTGTCGGGCGATGTCGAGGCGCTGGAGGACGCGATCGAGGATGCAACGCCCGTGGCGATCACGGGCGAGGCGGACAACATCCTGACGAACATGGAGTTCACGTGGGAGAACTTCCGGGCCGTCTTCGACGCGCGCGAGTTCTGGACGGTGATCTGGGCCACGGTCTTCTACACCGTGGTCGGCACGTCCGGTGCGCTGATCGTGGGTCTCTTCGCGGCGCTTCTGCTCAACCGCTCGTTCCGGGGGCAGGGGGTGCTGCGGGGTCTCTACCTTTTTCCCTACGTCGCGCCGGTCATCGCGGTGGCCTTCACCTGGGTGATCCTGCTCGACCCGTTCTCGGGAAGCGTCAACGCACTGCTGGTGCAGATGGGCGTGACCGAGGACAGCATCAACTTCTTCGGGGAACGGCCGCTCGCGCTGATCATGGTGACGGTCTTCGAGATCTGGCGCTACTTCCCGCTGTCATTCCTGTTCATCCTCGCGCGGATGCAGTCGATCGACCACGACATGTACGAGGCGGCGGACGTCGACGGCGCCTCGCCGTTCCAGAAGTTCCGCTACCTTTCGCTGCCGATGCTGATGGGCATCCTGTCGGTCCTGTTCCTGCTCAGGTTCATCTGGACCTTCAACAAGTTCGACGACATCTTCCTGCTGACGGGCGGGAACGCGGGCACCCGGACGCTCACCGTCAACGTCTACGAACAGGCCTTCGCCCTGTCGAACATCGGCGCGGGCGCGGCGGTGGCGGTGGTGATCCTCGTCTGTCTCCTGGTCTTTTCCTGGGTCTTCTTCCGTTTCATGTCGAAGGAGGAGGGGCTTTGAGCGCGCGCTCGCCGCAACGCGGACACGGCGCGCGCCTTCGCCAAGCTATATCAGCGCGACGTG
>CAZUVG010000307.1:0-4276 GCA_964623765.1 uncultured Roseicyclus sp. | reverse complement strand
GACCCCTTGATTCGTAGTCAAGTACTCTATCCAGCTGAGCTACCGGTGCGTGAGGCGTGCATCTAACTCCCCCTGCACCGCGGCGCAAGGGGGTCGCAGGCCTTTCGCGGTCAGGACGCGAGACCGGCCGGCAGGTGGATGACGAAGGTCGTGCCCTCGGGGCCGGTCGAGGCCATCTCGAGCCACCCGCCATGGCCACGCACGATCTCGGCGGCGATGGCGAGGCCGAGGCCCGAGCCCCCCTTGCGCGCGCCGCCGTGGAAGGGCTGGAAAAGGTGGTCGAGTGCCTTCTTCGGCAGCCCCGGGCCGGTATCGCTGACGCGGATGCACCAGCCGGTCTCGTCCTCGCCGCCCGCGATCCTGATCTCGCCCGGGCGGCCGGTCGAGGCGATGGCCTGCCTTGCGTTGCGCACGAGGTTCGACAGGACCCTGTGAAGCTGCTCGGGATCGGCGCGCAGGACGAGGTCGTGGGGAACGTCGCAGGAATAGGCGATCTCGCCCTCCTCCTGCGCCGTCAATTCCTCGTTCTCCACCACGTCCCGCGCGATCTCGACGAGGCGCACGCGGTCGAGCTTGGGAGCCGGCTCCTCGGCGCGACCGAAGGCGAGGGTGGCCTCGGTCAGGTTGACCGCGCGGGTCAAGGAGGCAACGAGTTTCGGCGTCGTGCGCTGCACGGTGGGATCGTTCGAGCCCTCGAGCCGGTCGGCCATGAGCGTCGCGGTGGACAGGATGTTGCGCAGGTCGTGGCTGATCTTCGCCACCGCCTCGCCCAGGCGGACCAGCCGCTCGCGCTGGCGGAGCGCGGATGTCAGCTGAAGCTGGAGCGACTGCAGCGCGGTCTCGGCTTCGCGGAGCTCGCGGACGCTACCCTGCGGCTCGATGATTCGCGAGGCGTCGTCCGGCGCCTCGGCATAGGCCGTCATGTGGCCCACGACCCGCCGGATCGGCAGGACGAGCAGGCTGCGCACGGCGACGAAGAGAAGCGTGGCGGTGAAGATCGAGATGATCGCCGACAGAAGCAGGATGCGAAGCCCGTAGTCGATCATCGCGATGCGCAGGGGCCCGGACGGCATGGCGATCTCGATCTCCAGCCCCGCCTCGTTAACCGGCTGGCCGATGACGCGTATCGTCTCGTCCCCGGTCACGGCGAGCCGCCGCATCGCGTCGCGGATGAGCACCCACGCCGACGGATCGCGCAGGTCGTAGGTCTGGTCCACCGGTGTCATCGCGTCGCCCGACAGGATCAGCTGGCGCGTCGCGTCGCGCAGGAGGACGACGTTCATGACCTCCGCGTTCTTGAGGAGTTCGTATTCCAGTTCGTCGTCGATCATCCCGTCGCTCGCGAGCAGCGCAAGCGAGGCGATCTGCGCGCGTTCGAGGCGGGCGAGCAGGTAGTCTTCCCGGAATCGCGCGACCGAGGGGACGAAGATGAACACCTCGGCGAGCATCACGAAGATGATGGTCAGGATCAGGAAACGTCCCGATAGCGAGTTCACCACGTGCGTCAGACCCTTCCTGCACCTCAGGGAAGCACGCGCTGCACCAGCCGGACGATCCGCTTGACGCGCGTGCTGTCAAACAGCCTTGGCGAGAAATAGGCACCCGCAGCGCGTTTGTTAATCTCTCCAAGCGTCGGGTAGGGCGCGACCATGCCCGCGATGGCCGACATCTTCAGACCCGCCGAGATCGCGAGCGCCCATGTCTGGATCAGCTCGCCGGCCTGCGGGCCGACGATGGTGGCGCCCACCGGCCGGCCCTTCACGACCATCACCTTGGCGAAGCCGCGCGCCTGTCCCGTCGCGATGGCGCGGTCGTTGTGATCGAACTCCGCCCGTGCCACGAAGAGACGGTCGCCGTGCGCTGCGCGCGCCTCGTCCTCCGTCAGGCCCACCTGCGCGAGTTCCGGGTCGGTGTAGGTGGCCCAGGGCAGGTGATCGATCCGCGCCTTCGCAGGCAGGCCGAAGAGAAGCGACCGGATGACGACGCCCGCGTGGTAGCCCGCGACATGGGTGAACTGCAGCCCACCGGCCGCGTCGCCCACAGCATAGACACGCCTGTTGGTCGAACGCAGACGCTTGTCGACCGTAATGCCCCGACGATCATAGTCCACGTGCGCCTTCTCGAGGTCGAGCCCCTCGACAGCAGCCTGCCGCCCCACGGCAATCAGGAGATGCGAGCCTCCGAACCGACGCCCCTCCCCGGTCTCGACGCTCACGGCGCCCGCCTCGCCCGAGACGCGGGCGACCTGCGCGCCCTCGACGATCTCGATACCCTCGGTCCGGAGAGACTCCAGCACCACGGCCGCGGCCTCGGGGTCGTCCCTGCCCAGCGCCTGCCCGCCTTCCAGAACCGTCACCGCGCAGCCGAGCCGCCGGTGGGCCTGCGCCATCTCCATCCCGATCGGGCCGCCTCCCACGATCAGCAGATGGCGCGGCCGGTCGCGCAAGCCGAAGACCGTCTCGTTGGTGAGATAGGGCACGCCCTCCAGCCCCTCGATCGGAGGCACGAAGGGACGGGAGCCGGTGGCCAGAACGAAGCGGCGGGCGCGGATGCGGTGCGGTCCGGCCGCCACCTCCGTCTCGGAGACGAATCGCGCGTGCTCGCGGATGACGTGGACGCCAAGGCCCTCGAAGCGCTCCTGGCTGTCCACGGGGGCGATGGTCTCGATGGCACCAACGACGTGATCCTTGGCGGCGGCGAAGTCGGGCGCCGGATCATGGCCCGCGACGCCGAACGCCGCGCGGCTCGTCTGGTGCGCCTTCTGGCCTGCAGCCAGCAGCGCCTTCGACGGCACGCAGCCGTAGTTCAGGCAATCCCCGCCCATCCTGTGCCCCTCGATCAGCACGACGCGCGCGCCCATCTGCACCGCCCCCGCCGCGACCGAGAGCCCGCCGGAGCCCGCGCCGATGACGCAGATGTCTGTCTCGATGGTGCTCATGGGATCAGCCTTTCGAGGATGTCAGAGACCGCGCCTGCCGCGCACGAGCTTCAGCCCGACGGGCAGCAGCGCCAGCGCGCAGAGGCCGAGGATCGGGAGGAGGACCTGCGGCTCGAAGATGACGCCGAGATCCGGCGTCTCGCCGCGGGCGAAGACCTCGCCCAGCCCCGCGCCAACCGAGGTGTAGACAACGGCCCCGGGCATGATGCCCAGCGCGGTCGAGACGACGTAGCGGCGCAGCGGAACGTCGAGGAAGGCGGGCACGAGATTGGCGACGAAGAAGGGCACGACGGGCACGAGCCGTATCAGGAACAGCATCGACCACTGGTTCTCGTCGATGCCGTCCTTGATCTGCTTCACCAGCCCCTCGGACCCTTCGAGGCGCGCGGCGAGCCGCGCGCCGAAGCTCGTCTGCGCGGCGAGGAAGATCGCCGTCGCCCCGATCGTTGCCGCGATGACGTTGAAGATCGCGCCGGGGAAGGTCGCGAAGAGGAAACCGCCCGTCAGCGTCGCGATCGTGGCGCCCGGGAGGGAAAAGGCCACGATCAGCGCGTAGGACGTCACGAAGACCGCGGCCGTCAGCGCGTAGTTGTCGTCGCGGAAGGCCAGCAGCGCCTCGCGGTTCTCGGCCAGCGCCGCGAAGTTCAGGTAATCGCCGAAAAGCCACCAGCCGAGGCCCGCGCCCAGCGCGATGGCGAGGATCGGCAGGTAGCGGGCGGGGCTGCTCTTCTGCGGCTTGGTCACGGCGTCCTGCATGGCTCGACTCGTTGGTTCATGTCGATGCAGAGATGCGCGATACGGGGCGCGCGCGACAGGGGGTTCACGGCCGCTTGATGCCGCGTGACGCCCCGGCCCGGATTCGTGACCAAGGCCGCTGCCCGGCGTAACATTCGGGGCGCGGAACAGGGCCGTTCGGCCGCAACTGTAACGCAACGGGCGGCTTCGGGGTCGTGCCTGCCGCTTTCCGGGTGCCCCTTGTTGACAGGCACCGCCCGAATCCGTATCAGCCGGGCTTCACCGGGTCAGCCCGTCCGTCGATCCACCCGCACGCGATCCGGCAGGCAGAAGACCCGCAGCGAATTCTGACGGAGCGAGACAATGTCGAAACGGACGTTCCAGCCCTCGAACCTCGTGCGCAAGCGGCGCCACGGGTTCCGTGCGCGCATGGCCACGAAGGCCGGGCGCAAGATCATCAACGCCCGCCGCGCCCGCGGCCGCAAGTCGCTGAGCGCCTGACAGCGCCCGACGACAGCCTCCGGGTGATGACCGCGTCATTGCCCAGGACGGCAGTGCTGTCACTGTCAAAGCAGATACCCTGTGTCTACACGGCGATCAACC
>CAZUVG010000306.1:0-4302 GCA_964623765.1 uncultured Roseicyclus sp. | reverse complement strand
AGCGCCTCGACCTCGTCCTGGTTGACGGTGGGGGCGTAGCGGATGCCGCCCTTGACCGGTTCCATGTGCTCGGAATGCACCGACCGGTAGCCGGTGAAGGTTCGGATCTCGCCGCGCAGGCGCACGCCGAAGCGCACGGTGTAGGTCGCGTTGCAGACGCGGATCTTCTCCTCCAGCCCCGGCGGCAGGTCGAGAAGCGCCGCGGCACGGTTGAACATGAGATCCACCGACTGGCGGAAGCTCGGCTCGGACATCGGCGTGGACATGGTCCCTCCTCCCTTGTCCCCGGTTCTCACGGCACCCGCCTCCTGCGGGCGCCGCGGCAGGGTCTTGGACTACCATGAAACGCACGGGGGCGCCGTACGGCACAAGCCAATTTTCGGCGACGCACGGCCGGGGCGGCAAGTAAGCCGGCGATCAGGCCCAGGCCGAGAAACGGCAAATCCACGTTCCAGCCACAGTCCGCCGCATTTATGCCTTGGTTTCCGGGCATGAAACGGTCTCCGGGGAAGTGTGCAACCGGCCCGGCCGGTCGGCCGGCCGACCGGCCGTCGCGGCGGGAGAGGAAACAGGAGGGCGCCATGCGCCTGAACGCGTTCAATCGAAGCCGGGGCCGGAGAGCGGGATCGCGCCGGGTCCGCATGTTCGACCGGTTCGTCCGCCGCGAGGACGGCACGATCACCACCTTCGCGCTGATCATCTTCGTGCTGATGGTGGCCGTTGGTGGCATCGCGGTGGACATCATGCGCTACGAGACCCAGCGCGCGCAGCTTCAATACACGCTCGACCGCGCCGTGCTGGCGGCCGCCGCCGTCACCCAGCCACTCGACCCGACCAACGTGGTCGAGAACTACTTCGAGGTCTCCGGTCTCGAGAACTACCGCCTGGAAGTCGAGGTGGAGGACGGCATCAATTTCCGCCGCGTGAACGCCAATGCCGAGCTCGAGATCGACACGCTCTTCATGAACATGTTCGGCGTCCGGATCCTGACCTCGCCAGCCATCGGCACGGCGGAGGAGATCATTCCCAACGTCGAGATCTCGCTCGTGCTCGACATCTCGGGCACCATGCGCTGGGAAAACCCGTCCCGGATCGAGCGCCTGCGGCCGGCCGCCCGGAACTTCATGACGCGAGTCCTGGAAGGCAATCGCGTCGACACGACGACCATCAGCGTGATCCCCTATGCCGGACAGGTGAACCCGGGCGCGGAGATGTTCGGCCTCATGGGCGGCCAGAGGGCCTACATCCCGGCCTACGACAGCGACGGCGCACCCGTCCTGGACGGTGACGGCAACCAGGTCCTGCAGCTTCGCGATCACCCGCGGTCCCATTGCGTCGAGATCGATGCCGTCGATTTCGCACTGCCCGCGATCCCGCAGGGCGCAACCTTCTCTCAGGTGCCGCACTTCATGAACTGGAGGATCGACAATCCCACGATGGAATGGGGCTGGTGCCCGCTCGCGGCCGACGGGGCGACCGTGCATGACGCATCCATCCTCTACATGTCCAATGACGAGACCGCGCTGCACTCCTATATCGACAACCTGCGCCTTCACGACGGCACGGGGACGCATTACGGCATGCTCTGGGGCCTCTGGCTGCTCGACCCCGGCAGCAACTGGGCCATCGAGGCGCTCAACACCGCCGGCATCGTGCATGACGACTTCGCCACCCGCCCGGCCGCGCACAACGACCCCCAGACCCTGAAGGTCATCGTGCTGATGACCGACGGCCGGATCACCCAGCAGGTGCGCCCGCGCTACATGGACCGTACGCAGTCGCCCATCGATGCGCGGGACGAAAGCGACATCTTCCTGAATCACACCCAGGAGCTGAACGATCAGAGCCGCAACTCGGACTGCAACGGCAACAACTGCGCACAGCCATTCACGGACCAGTCGGACAACGTCAACAGCTTCTACTCGGCCTGCAACCGGGCGAAGGCCGAAAACGTCGTCGTCTTCACCATCGCGTTCGACCTCGCCCCCGGTGACAGCGGCTGGACGCAGATGCGCGCCTGTGCGTCGTCGGAGGCGCATTTCTACGACGTCGACGGCGCAGGACTCGATTCCGCCTTCCAGTCCATCGCCGGTGCGATCAACAAGCTGCGCCTGATCCAGTGACCCGCCTTCAGACGGTGAGACCATGACCCGCATGCGCCGCCAGATCCGCGATTTCGCCCGCCGCGATGAGGCGACGGCGACGATGGAGTTCGTCATCACCTTCCCGGTGATCATGATGCTCTTCATGGGAGCGTTCGAAACCTCCATGATCATGACCCGGCAGGTGATGCTGGAGCGGACCCTCGACCTCGCGGTCCGCGAGCTCCGGCTGGCCAACGGCGTCTCCGTCACGGACGACCAGATCAGGTCCGCGATCTGCAACAACACCGGGATGTTGCCCGACTGCGCAACACTGCTCACCATCGACCTCCAGCGGGTGGACCGCACCACCTACGCGATGCCCAGCGACCAGGATCTCTGCGTGGACCGGGCCGCGTCGGCGACGCCGCTCAACTCCTTCGTGATCGGCGCGGACGACGACTTCATGCTGATCCGGGCCTGCATGATCGTGGACCGCATCTTCCCGTTCTCGGGCTACGGGCTGAACCTGACACGCGACGACTCGGGTGGCCTGCACATGATGGCAAGCGCGGTCTTCGTGAACGAACCCGACAGCTCGGTGCCGTCCACCTGATGCGGAGCGACAGAATGACCGTGGAAATCGAGCAGCAGAACGCAGGCAGGATGGTCGGCTGGCTGCGCCGGTTCCGGCGCGACATGTGCGGCGCCGTCGCGTTCGAGACGGTGATCGTCGTGCCCCTGCTCATCTGGGGCTACATCGCGACCTTCGTCTTCTTCGACGCCTACCGCGTCTACAACACCTCGGTGAAGACGAGCTACATGATCGCGGACATGATCTCGCGCCAGACCAACCCGCTCACCGTGTTCGACATCCAGGGCATGGCCGGCATCGCCTCCAGCATCGTGCGCGGCGTTGGCCAGATCGAGATGCGCGTGACCGAAATCGCCCGGATCGACGGCGACCTCGTCGTGACCTGGTCCGAAGGCGTCAACGGCGCGGCCGAACTCTTCACCGACGACATCCCCGGGATCGCGGCCCAGCTTCCGAACATGCCCGAGGGCGAGCGCATCGTCCTCGTGCAGACCTTCGTGGACTACCGCGAGCCCTTCGGCATCGGCCTGACGGTGCAGGAGTTCGAGAACTTCACCTTCGTCCGCCCGCGCTACGCCGGCCGCGTACCTTGCCCGGAATGCGAGGCGACCTGACCCCCTGACTTCCCCGCCCCGGCGCACCGTCGCTCGGCGGGTCGCGCCGGGTCCACCGGCTGTCGCGGACGGGCTTTCGCTCCCCGGGCGCAGCGGCGATAAAGGCCGGGCGGCGTCCGCGTGGACGGCCGCCCGCGGAACACGGGGGACTGCGATGCGCTATTCCGGGCTGCAGGTGCTGGCCCAGGGCCTGAGCGGCAACCGCGGCTGGCGGCCTGCCTGGCGCGATCCGGCGCCGAAGGATGCCTACGACATCGTCGTCATCGGCGGCGGCGGGCACGGCCTCGCGACGGCGTTCTATCTCGCGAAGGAGCACGGGCTCACCAACGTCGCGGTGCTCGAGAAGGGGTATCTCGGTGGCGGCAATGTCGGGCGGAACACCACCATCGTGCGGGCGAACTACGGGCTTCCCGGCAACTCCGAGTTCTATTCCCACTCGCTGAAGCTCTGGGAGGGGCTGGAGGCCGAGCTCAACTACAACGTGATGCATTCGCAGCGCGGCGTCATCAACCTGTTCCACTCCGACGGCCAGCGCGACGCCTTCGCCCGGCGCGGCAACGCGATGGTGAACCAGGGCGACGACGCGATCCTTCTCGACCGCGAGGGCGTGCGGCAGATGCTGCCCTATCTCGACTACGAGCAGACGCGATTTCCGATCTACGGCGGCCTCTACCACCCCCGCGGCGGCACGGCCCGGCACGACGCGGTGGCCTGGGGCTTCGCCCGCGGTGCCGACAGGCGCGGCGTGGACCTGATCCAGAACTGCGAGGTCACCGGCATCGACATCGAGGGCGGCCGCGTGACCGGCGTACAGACGACACGCGGCGCGATCCGGGCGAAGAAGGTCGGCATCGTCGTCGCCGGCCGCTCCAGCCAGGTCGCGGCCATGGCCGGAATGCGGCTGCCGATCGAGAGTCACATCCTGCAGGCCTTCGTGACCGAGGGGCTGAAGCCCGTCATCGACCACGTCGTGTCCTACGGCATGGGGCATTTCTACATCAGCCAGTCCGAC
>CAZUVG010000305.1:0-4338 GCA_964623765.1 uncultured Roseicyclus sp. | reverse complement strand
GCGATGGTCCCGACTTCTTCTCGATTCTCGGAGGCGACATCACGGCGTCTGCCGTCCGCGGCCCTGCGATACTGTACCGTCCGGCGTGCCCTCACGCTGTCGGGACACCTTTCATAGTGATTGCGGAACAGGCCGTCCGCCACAAGCGTGATCGCACTCTCGAGATTCGGAGCGGCTCCCGCGGCGCTTCCCCGGGAAGGGCGCAGCGCCCGCTCGCGTTGATCCGGCATGGGCGGCACACCGCAGGGCTGCGGTCACACGGCGGCGACCCGGTCGGCGGTCCATGTCCCGGCCTGGGCGATGATGCGCTCGGGATTTTCGTAGCGGTCTCGCAGGAGGCGTTCGTAGAGCGCGCCCTCGGCCTCGCGGTCCACGGATCCCGGTTCGCCTGTCAGTATCCGAAGCGCGCCGTCCAGCGCGTCCACCGTCCCCGAGCCCTCGTCGAACTGTGCCTTCTTTCGCCAGACGAGGTCGCTGGGCAGGAGGTCGGCGCAGGCCTTCCGCAGAATCCATTTCTCCGTCGTCTCCCCCGTGCTCTCGACCGCGCCCTGATCCGTGCGCCTCAGCTTCAGCGTGGCCGGGATCGACTGGGCGAAGTCGATCAGGTCACGGTCGAGAAACGGCGTGCGGGCCTCGAGGCTCTCGGCCATCGTGACCCGGTCGACCCGCTGGAGATTGATGTTGTGCATCGTGCCGAGCGAGCGCGTGAGTTCGTCGGCAAGCGCACGCGGGTCGTCGACGTAGGCGTGGTGATAGGCGTAGCCCGCGAAAAGCTCGTCCGCGCCTTCGCCGGTCAGGACGGCCTTCACGTCCTTGCGCGCAAGCCGCGCGGCGAAAAGCGTCGGCACCGCGGAGCGGACAAGGTCCACGTCGGCGCTTTCGAGGTGGTAGATGACATGGGCGAGGTTCGCGGCGATGTCCTCTGCCGTGAAGGCATATTCGCGGTGGTCCGAGCCGATGTGTTGGGCCACCGCGCGGGCGGCAACCAGGTCCGGAGAGCCCTCGGTGCCGACGGAAAAGGTCTTGAGCGGGCCCTTGCCGGCCTCCGCCCGCACCTTCTGAGCCAGCGCGGCGATGATCGAGCTGTCGAGCCCGCCGGACAGGAAGCTGCCCACCTCCACGTCGGCCACCATCCACTTGGCCACCGCCTCCTCCATCACAAGCCGCAACTCGCGCGCGATGCGGTCGGGGTCCTGCCCCTCCTCCAGTTCGGCCGCGCCGTGAGGCGTGCGGTACCAGGTGCGCCAGCCGTCGCGGCTGTCGTAGAGCGTGCCCGGAGGGATTGCCTCGATGCCCTCCACCGGCACGCCATCGAAGGCCTTGAGTTCCGAGGCGAAGGCGTGCCCGCCGTCCAGCCGCGCGACGTAAAGCGGCTTGATGCCGAGGGGATCGCGGGCTGCGATGATCCGGTCGTGGGTGGCGAGCACGAAGGCGAACATGCCGTCGAGCTTCGAGATCCATCGCGACTGGCCCGAGCGGAAGAGATGCAGGATGGCCTCGCTGTCGCTTGCCGTTTCGAACGACGCCTCGCCGAGGATGGCGCGAAGGTCCTCGTGGTTGTAGATCTCGCCGTTGGCCACCAGGAGGTCGCCGGTCTGCCAGATGGGCTGGCGCCCGTCCTCGGGGCCGATGATCGACAGTCGGCAATGGGCCATGACGACCGGGGCGCCAGGCAGGCGCGTCACCTCCACCGCGTCCGGTCCGCGATGGGCGATCCTGCGGATCATGCGCGCCGCGAGGTCCTCGTCGGCGACGTTCCAGAGGCACACGAATCCGCACATACTTCGATCCTCACGCCGTTCTCCGCGCCCCTTGCGGCGCATCCGTCCATGCGCGGGCCTAGCAGACCGGCACGGCGTCGAGAAAGGCCCGGCAGCCCGGAAACGATCGCGAATCGGCAGGTTGCGGCGACACGTCGCCTTGGTCCCCAACTGGCCTTGCACCACCGATTCGGTGCCCTGTGAACATTTTCGTCCACGTTTTCAGGCCCGAGACCGGGCCGAGGGTCGTGAATCCGGTATTCAGTGCAATCGCTTTTGCCTATAGTGCGTCGTCACAGTGGTTAACGGTCCGTGAACTCCAGGGGAGGGTCGCCATGATACGCTCCGAGCTGATCCAGAAGCTCGCCGAGGAGAATCCGCATCTCTACCAGCGCGACGTCGAGCGTATCGTGAACGCGATCTTCGAGGAGATTATCGAGGCGCTGGCCGAGGGCAATCGCGTGGAGTTGCGCGGCTTCGGCGCCTTCTCGGTCAAGAAGCGGGATGCCCGCGTCGGCCGCAACCCGCGCACCGGCGAGAGCGTCGAGGTCGATGAAAAGCATGTCCCTTTCTTCAAGGCGGGCAAGCTGCTACGGGATCGCCTGAACGGCCACGACGGCTGACGGACAGACCCGGGGAGAGCGATGAAGATCATCCGCGCCATCAAGTACCTGTTTCTCGCGCTCGTCGCCATCGCGCTGATGATCCTGGCGCTTGCCAACCGCGCGCCCGTGACCCTGACGCTCCTGCCGCAGGAACTGGCGCTCTGGTCCGGGGTCGAGATCGCGATCGAGCTGCCGCTTTTCCTTGTCATCCTCGGCGGCGTCGTGACGGGCGTGCTCGTGGGCTTCGTCTGGGAATGGCTGCGCGAGCACCGGCATCGTTCGGCGGCCCGGCAGAACCATCGCGAGGCGAAGAAGCTTGAACGCGAGGTCCAGTCGCTGAAGGGCCGCCAGAACGAGGGCCGCGACGAGGTCCTGGCGCTGGTGGAGGACAGCGGGACGGTCCGCTGAGCCCGTCCCGGCCATGACCTTCTCGATCAAGTTCTGCGGGCTGTCCCGCCCCGAGGACGTGATTGCGGCCGTCGAGGCCGGGGCGCGCTACGTCGGTTTCGTCTTCTTCCCGAAATCGCCGCGTCACCTGACCCTCGAGGCCGCGAGGTCGCTTGCGATCGAGGTGCCGCCGGGCGTGGCCAAGGTGGCGCTGACAGTCGATGCCGGCGATGCCGACCTCGACGCGCTGGTCGAGACAGTCCCGCTCGACATGCTCCAGCTGCACGGCAGCGAAACCCCCGAGCGCGTGGCGGAACTGCGGTCGCGCCACGGGCTTCCGGTCATGAAGGCGCTGGGCGTGGCGGGAGAGGGGGATCTCGCGGCGATCGACCGCTATGCCGGTGTCGCAGATCAGCTCCTGATCGACGCCAAGCCGGCCGAGGGCGCCGATCTGCCCGGCGGCAACGGCCTTGCCTTCGACTGGCGTCTGCTCGCCGGGCGGAAGTTCTGGGCCAAGCCCTGGATGCTGGCCGGCGGGCTGACGCCTGGGAACGTGGCCGAGGCGGTGCGGCTGACGGGCGCGCGGCAGGTGGATGTCTCCTCGGGCGTCGAGGCCGCACGCGGCCTCAAGGACCCTGCGCGCATGCTCGATTTCGCACGCGCCCTGGCGGTGGCCTGAAGCTTCCCGGAACCATCCCGGCCCCCATTTCCGTTGTCCTGCCGAACGAACCGCCAAAGGAGGACACCATGAACCGCATCCTGATCGCCACTGTCGCCGCCGCGCTTGCCGCGCCCGCCGCACTTGCGCAGGAGACCGGCGCCTCGGCCGGGGAGGCGCGGATGGAGGAGGGGCAGATCGTCGTCGACAACGTCATGGCCGAGGCGCCCGGCTATCTCGTCGTGACCGAGCAGCGTCCCGAGGACGCCATGGCGGGCGAGCCCGTGGCCATCGCGGTCGTGCCGCGGGGGCAAAGCGACGATGTCCGGCTGGAGGGCGATTTCGCCGAGGGCGTCACCTACTACATCGTGCTCTACGAGGAATCCGGCATGGCCGAGGGCTTCCAGTGGCAGGAAGGGGTCGAGGATTATCCCGTCTCGGAAGAGGGCGAACACGTAATGACGACCTTCGACATGATGATGGAGGCCGGCGAGCCCGAGGATGGCGGCGCGACCGGCGGCTGACACCCCGTTTCCCCCAGGCAAAGGCCGCCGCATCGCCGGTGGCCTTTTTCGTTGGCCCGCACGGCGGGGGCGCGCTAGAACCTCGGCGATCCGACAGGGGAGCAGGCGCAATGCCCGACGACATTCTGAACAGCTTCATGACCGGCCCCGACGAAAAGGGCCGTTTCGGTGATTTCGGGGGCCGGTTCGTGTCCGAAACGCTGATGCCGCTGATCCTGGAGCTCGAGGCGGAATACGAGAACGCCAAGACCGACGAGTCCTTCTGGGACGAGATGAACCATCTCTGGACCCATTACGTGGGCCGGCCCTCGCCGCTTTATTTCGCCGAGCGGCTGACGGAACGGCTGGGCGGTGCCAAGATCTACTTCAAGCGCGACGAGCTGAACCACACGGGCGCGCACAAG
>CAZUVG010000304.1:0-4378 GCA_964623765.1 uncultured Roseicyclus sp. | reverse complement strand
ACTGGGACCAGGAGACGATGATGCCCGAGGGCGCGGCCGGGCAGCGTGGCGAGGAGATCGCCGCGCTCGAGGCGGTGCTGCATGCGCGCCGGTCCGACCCGTGGGTTGGCGAGATGCTGGAGAAGGCGGAAGCCGGGACCGAGGCCGAGGCCGCGCAGCTCAGGCTGATCCGGCGCGGCCACGAGCGGGCGACGAAGGTGCCGGGGGATCTGGCGGCCGAGATCGCTCGGGTGACCTCGGTGGCGCAGGGCGTCTGGGCGCGGGCGCGGAAGGCGGACGATTTCGCCGCCTTCCGGCCGACGCTGGAGAACGTGGTGCGGCTCAAGCGCGTGGAGGCCGAGGCGCTGGCCGATGGCGGCGACCTCTACGACGCGCTCGTGGACGATTTCGAGCCGGGGATGAAGGCTGCGGAGCTTGCCGCGCTGTTCGACCGGATGCGGCCGCGGCTCGTGCAGCTGCGCGCGCGGATCGTCGAGACGGGCCGGATGCCCCCGGCCGTCGCGGGGCGTTTTCCGGAGGCGCTGCAACTTGCCCTGTCCCGCGAGGTGGCAGAGGCCTTCGGCTACGACTTCAGCCATGGGCGGATCGATCTCGCGGTGCACCCGTTCTCGTCGGGTTCCGGCGCGGACGTGCGGATCACCACGCGGGTGGACGAGACCGAGCCGCTCGGCTGCGTCTATTCCACGATCCACGAGGTGGGCCACGCGGGCTACGAACAGGGAATCGCGCCCGACCACGCGCTGACGCCGCTGGGGCAGGGCGTGTCGATGGGCGTCCACGAGAGCCAGAGCCGGATCTACGAGAACCAGCTCGCCCGGTCCGAGGCCTTCACCGGCTGGCTCTACGGGCGGATGCGGGACCTTTTCGGCGATTTCGGCATCGGCAGCGCCAAGGACTTCCACGCCGCGGTCAACCGCGTTCATTCGGGCTACATCCGGACCGAGGCGGACGAGGTGCACTACAACCTGCACATCATGCTGCGCTTCGATCTCGAACGCGCGCTGATCTCGGGCGATTTGTCCGTGGCCGACCTGGAAGCGGCCTGGAACGATCGGTTCCGGGACGATTTCGGCGTCGGCGTGGACGCCCCCAAGAACGGCGTTCTGCAGGACGTGCACTGGTCGGTGGGCCTGTTCGGCTACTTCCCGACCTACAGCCTCGGCAACGTCTACGCTGGTGTCCTGCACGAGGCGCTGCGGGCGGATCTGCCGAGCCTCGATGACGCGCTGGCAAACGGCGACCCGTCGCCCGCGACCGGCTGGCTGCGCGAGCGGCTTCAGCGGCACGGCGGCCTGCGGGAGCCGCGCGCGACGATCGAGCACGCCGCGGGGCGCAAGGTCAGCGAGGCGCCGCTTCTAGACTATCTCGACGCGAAGTTCGGGGCGATCTACGGGGTCTGACCGTCAGTCCTGCTGCCAGTTCGGCTGCCGCTTCTCGAGGAAGGCGGCGATGCCCTCGGCCGTGTCGGCGTAGAGCATGTTCTCCGTCATCACCGCGCCTGTCAGCTGGTAGGCCTGGTCGAGGGGCAGGCCCATCTGGTCGTAGAAGGCGCGTTTTCCCACGCGAACGACGGAGCCCAGCTTCCCGGCGATTCTCCCTGCCAACGCCCCGGTTTCGGCGCCGAGATCTTCCGGTGCCACCACGCGGTTGACGAGGCCCATCTCGCGGGCGCGGGCGGCGTCGACCAGTTCCCCCGTCGTCAGCATCTCGAAGACCTGCTTGCGATGGATGTTGCGCGAGAGCGCGACCATGGGCGTCGAGCAGAAAAGCCCGATATTCACCCCGTTTACGCCAAAGCGCGTTCCCTCGGCTGCCACGGCGAGGTCGCAGGAGGCGACGAGCTGGCATCCCGCGGCCGCGGCAACGCCATGGACCTCCGCGATGACGGGCTGGGGCAGGCGGGGGATCGTCTGCATCATGGCCGAGCAGCGGTCGAACAGGTGGCGAAGCGCCTTCGCGCCGCCGTCGTTGGCCTGCCGCTTGGCCGTCATCTCCTTGAGGTCGTGGCCCGCGCAGAACGCCTTGCCCGCGCCGCGCAGCACCACGACGCGCTGCGTCTCGGAGACCATGAGTTCGCCGAAGGCGGCCGTCAGCGCAGCGAGCATCTCGTCCGACAGGGCGTTGAGATTGCCCGGCGAATTCATCGTGAGATACGTAACCGCGCCCCTGTCTTCGCGCAGCAGGATTTCATCGGACACGCGCTGTCCCTCCCTTGCCAGTCTCGCCACCGGACGGCAACCTAGCGGCAAAACGGATCGGGGGGAACATGGGACTGGCGATGGACCAGGCCGCGCTGATGCAGTTCATGGCGGCGGAGTTCCCGCAGTCGGCCGAGGATATCGTGGTGGAGGAGGCGGGCGAAGGCCGCATCCGCGTGCGGATGCCGGTGGCCGACCGACACCTCCGGCCGGGCGGCACCGTATCCGGGCCTGCGATGTTCGCGCTCGCCGACATCTCGGTCTATCTGGCCATACTCGCCATGATCGGGCCGAAGGCGCTGGCAGTCACCACGAACTGCTCCATCGACTTCATGCGCAGGCCGGCGGCCGGGGCGGACATCGTCTGCGAATGCCGCCTGCTGAAGCTCGGCCGGGTCCTGGCGGTGGGCGAGTGCCTCCTGTTTTCGGAGGGTATGGCCGAGCCGGTGGCGCGCGCCGCGCTCACCTACTCGATCCCGCCCGGGCGATGAGGCCCTGCGACGAGACGCTGCGCTGCGCTCGCGCGCGCGGGGCGGTAGGTGATTGACGAACGCAACTTGAGCGGGAGCGAACGGATGGCGGACGCGGTCGAGACGGACGAGCACGGCTGGCTGGAGCACCTGCCCGTCACGCTCTTCGCGGTGCTGATGGGCCTGTTCGGGCTGGCGCTGGCCCTCCACGCGGCGGTGGCGAGCTACTTCTGGGCCGCGCGGCTGGCGCTTGGCACCACTTGGGTCGGCGTGGCGGCCTTCGCGCTGATCGCGGCGCTCTATGTCGCCAAGGCGGTCCGCCATCCGCAGGCGGTGGCGGCGGAGTGGAACCACCCGGTCAAGCTCGCCTTCTTCCCGACCATCTCGATCTCGCTCCTCCTGATGGCCACGGCGCTGTCGGGGCCCTATCCGGCGATCGCCGAGCCCTTATGGGTGCTCGGCATGGCCGGTCAGGGCGTGCTGACGCTCGCGGTCATCTCGGGCTGGATCAGCCATCGCTCCTTCCAGGTTGGACACCTGACGCCTGCCTGGTTCATCCCCGCGGTCGGCAACGTCATCGTGCCGGTCGCGGGCGTGGGCTTCGGCTGGGTCGAGGTATCGTGGCTGTTCTTCTCGGCTGGAATGATCTTCTGGCTCGTGCTGCTCACGCTCGTCTTCAACCGGCTGATATTCCACGACCCGATCCCGGGGCGGCTGTTCCCGACCATGGTCATCCTGATCGCGCCACCGGCGGTCGCCTTCGTCTCGTATGCCAGACTCACGGGGGGCGTGGACCCGGGCGCGAAGATGCTGATGAACCTCGCCTACGTCTTCGCCGCCCTTGTTGTCGTGCAGGTGCCGAAGCTGCTGAAGCTGCCCTTCGCGCTGAGCTGGTGGGCGCTGAGCTTCCCGCTCGCCGCCCTTTCCATCGCCTCCTTCACCTACGGCCGCGCCATCGCGAGCCCTGTGCACGAGGTCATCGGGCTTCTCGTTCTGGGCGCGTTGACGGCGGTGGTTGGCGGCCTCGGCGCGCGGACGCTCTTGGCCGCGGCACGCGGCGAGATCTGCCGTCCGGAGTAGCGCCTCAGGGGATCAGCCGCGCGACGTAGGGCGGAAGCGCGAAGGCACCCAGATGCACCTCGGGCGTGTAGTAGTCGGTCGTGAGCCCCGCAGCCTCGAAGCGCGCCCTCAGCGTCTCGAGGTCCACCGTGCGCGCGTCGCCGTCCGTCCCCCAGCCGAACGCCATCGGCCCGCCCGCGTAGGTCGGAATCGTGGCAAGGTAGCATGTCGCGTCGGCGAAAAGCGCCCGGAAGGCGCGCATGGTGTTCGTCAACTCCTCGCCCTGAAGGAACGGCACGCCGTTCTGCGTGACGAGGATGCCGCCCGGGGCGAGCCGCGCCTTCGCGTGTCCGTAGAAGGTGTCGGTGAACAGCACCTCGCCGGGGCCGACGGGATCGGTCGAATCCACGATGATGACGTCATACCGTCCGCCGTCCGTTTTCATGAAGTCCGCGCCGTCGGCGATGACGAGATTCAGCCGCGGGTCGTTGAAGGCGCCCGCCGAGATGCCGGGGAGATGCTGCTTGCAGAACTCCACCACGCCCGCGTCGATCTCGACCATCGTGACGCGCTCCACGCTCGCGTGCTTCAGCGCCTCGCGCGCCATGCCGCCGTCGCCGCCGCCGACGATCAGCACGCGCTTCGCCGCAC
>CAZUVG010000303.1:0-4399 GCA_964623765.1 uncultured Roseicyclus sp. | reverse complement strand
CGCGGAAGCAACCGCCCGAGCGTCCCGCAGACCGGCGGGGCCGGCTGTCCCGCCCGGGCTTCGAGAAGTTCCCGAGCCTCGCCGACCTCGATCTTTGCTTCCCGAGCAGCGCCGAGCGCAACGTGATCCTCGGGGCTGACACGCTGATCGACGGCGACCTCCGCCGACCGCACTGGAAGTTGATGCGCTTCGGCGAGGTGGGCGTTGACGACTTCTTCGCCATGATCGACTTCATGGTCTACTTCACCGCCCCCACCTGGCGGGAAAGCTTCGGCCGCGTCATCGCCGAGGCCATCGCTGCGGGCAAGGTCGTGATCTCCGATCCTGCCACCGCGGCAGGCTTCGGCGGTGGCGCCGTGCCGGCCGAGCCGGGCGACGTGGACGACATCATATCCGGGATGATCGCGTCACCGTCGCTCTTTCACCAACAGGTCGCACGCGCCCAGGAGGCGCTGGCTGACTTCTCGGCGGCCCGTTTCGGCGACCAGTTCCGCAACATGCTCATGGAGGCGACGGGGTAATGAACGTGCTCGTCGAATGCGCCGGGGACGCCGGCAAGAGCCTTGACGCGAAGGTGCTTTTCGCGCGTCAATTGTCCGCCCGCGGTCACGATGTGGCCATCGATTCTGCCGCCATTCCCGGGCAGATGACACGCCACCAGAAGTACGAGGCGCTGCCTTTTCTCCGGGACTGCTCTGGGCTTGCCTTCGACAGGATCGTCGTTCTGGGTGCAGAACGCGTCTGCGGCGCCACCCAGGCGCGGCTCAGGCGCGCGACGCTTTCCGCCGGCGGCCGGACCGTCGCGCTCGGACGTTTCGCCGCCGCGCAGGACAACGTGTCGGCCTGCTCGAAGATCGCCTATGCCACCGGGACTGAGCCGGATCTCGTCGACATCGACGAACTCCTGCCCCGCCCGATGGTCGAGGGTCGCACGGTTCCCGGCCTCGTCCCCGAGAACCCGGCCGCGCATGTCGCGCGCATGGACGAGCGGCACCTGTGCTTTCTCGATCCCGAGATGATCGAGGACGAAGGCATCGTCCGAAGCCTCCTCGCGGTGGCCAAGGGCGCCGCCCGGCCGTTCGCGATTGTGACCTCCGGCAAGGCCAAGGAATGTCTCAAGGCCTCCCGCCATTCCATGCTGGAGGCCTATTCCTATGCCGAGGTGACGCCCGAGGCGCTGGCGCGCTCCTGCGCCGTGGCAAGCTTCTTCGGCAGGGGCGTCCCCGGCGACCGTATCGCTGTCTTCGTGGCGCATCTGCTGGCACGCGGGGGACTCGTGCTCGACGGCACCCATTCCGGGAACATCGTGGCCGCCGGCGCGCCTGTCGTCCGCTGTCCGACGGACCCGGCGACCCTTCTGCCATACCTGCGTGAGGCGATCGACGGCAGGAGCGATGCGATCGCGGAGGAAGTTCGCTCCAGCGGCTGGCTCCGCGACAACGCGGTCTCGCGGCTGGAGCGGGCCATGAGCATGGAGATACCGCGCCGCACAGTGCGAACGGCCGCGCAGTCAGCTGTCCCGTCGCGCGCTCTGTTCGTACCGACGAACGGTGTCGGGCTTGGCCATGCGCAGCGTTGCGCGCTCGTCGCGGCCGAGCTGCCCGATCCTGCGATCGCGCACTTCGCCGCCTTCCCGAGTTGCGTGCCGATGCTGCGCGGCCGCGGGTTCGAGGCGGCTCCGCTCGTGCAGAAGAGCGATGCGCACGAGGACAGCTTCGCCAACGACCTCGTGAACTACCGCCGGCTCGAGCGCATGACGCGGCCGGGCGACATGCTGGTCTTCGACGGGGTCTATGTCTTCGATTCGATCCTGCGCGCCGCGTTCGAGCATGGCCTGCGCTCGGTATGGGTCCGGCGCGGATTGTGGCAACCGGGCCAGTCGAACGAGACCGCGCTCGAACGGAGCAAGATCTTCTCGCGGATCATCGTGCCGACCGAGGCCTTCCCCGAGCTCAACGACCCGACCGTTGGCTCGGACCGGGTCAGGGAGGTCGGGCCGATCGTGCAGCGCGTGGAGATGGACCCGGAGGACCGGACCCGGCTGCGCGCGGCCCTCGTGGGCCGCTTCCGCCCCGGCGCGACACGCCTGGTGGTCACCATGCTGGGCGGAGGTGTTGCCGCCGACAGGTCGGCGCAGCTGCAGGCAATTTGCCAGGCGCTGGAGGGGAGGGACGACGTGCTGAACCTTCTGGTGGTCTGGCCGCACGCCAGGATCTCGCCGAGCCTGCACGGCTGGAGAAACAGCATTCCCGTGCGAACCCGGCACGCGTTGCATTTCTGCAAGGCCAGCGACTTCGTGATCTCGGCGGCCGGCTACAACTCGTTCCACGAACTGCTCTACAACCGTATACCGTCGATCCTCGTGCCGCAGATGGCCCCCTACATGGACGATCAGGAGCGGCGTGCCCGCGCGGCTGCGGATAGGGGGTGCGGCGCCCTCGCACGCGCCCAGGACCTCTGGACCCTTCTTCAGCATCTGCGGGCCTTTCTAGACGAGGGCGAGGCCGAACGCATCGCATCCGGGCTTGCAGAGCTGTCACTTCCCGAAACCGGCCAGCGCAGGGCTGCCGAAATCATTCACGCCACGGGGGCCGCATGAACGCGACATGGCAGGATATCGTCTCGCGGATCTGTCCGCTCACGTGCCGAGAGATCGACGATCTGCTCTTGCCCGAGGCCGGAAAGATGCAAGCAGACGGCGGCCTGTCGCCCGGTTCCGGCCGTGCTGCGCACGACGGGCAGCCGACGCCCTGCCTCTGGCCGCGGAAGGCGGGCATCGGGGTGCATATCGGCGTTCGGGTCGATCGGGCCGAGCACCGCACGCCCGACGTGGCTCTCAGGCTCGCCGCGGCCGCTGCCGAGCGGGGCGTGATACCGGTCATCTTCTCCGCCGTACCGCAAAGCGGCTTCGAGGAGTTCGGCTTCCGGGTCGAGCGGCTCCCCGCCATGGGAGATCCCGACCGTGAGCTGGTCGAAGCCGAGTTGCGTGCCTTCTGGGACATCTCGGTCGTGGTCGACGCCTCGGACGTGCAGGCCCTGCGATGACCCCGGCTCCTGCCTCCACCGCGGCAGATTTCATCCTTTCTCAAGACCTGAGTGAGAATGTGATCGGCACCGACGTTCAGACGACCGTCAGGTGCCTGACCATCGCCCCCCGTGCCGGGCCCGACCAACACACCAGCACCAAGGAGTGCCACCATGCCGAACAAGCGACTTCTCGCCGTTCTGACCGCCCTGATGCTTGCCAGCGGCGCACCGTCCGTGAACGCGTCCTACAGCTTCAGCGATCTCCTGGAGATCGAAAGCCTTGTGCTTGCGGGGGATTGGCGCGGTCTTCAGGCACACCTGCTACGAACTCCGGCGCTGCTGGAAGGGAACCATCCGCTGGCCGCCGAACTCCGCGACTTCGTGGCCAGCGTCGAGGGGAGTACGCTCGGTTTCCTTGCGAGTGCGCCGGACCTGCCCGACCTCGCAACCGTCCAGAGCCTGCAGGATTCGTACTGAAACCCGCGCCGAGGCAGGAAAAGGAAGGAATGGATAACACATGGAGGTAACGACGGCGGAGCAGCGTCGAGCGCTCAAGGACGCCATGCCCCAGACTGCACTGCATCCCGTCCATACCGGACAGTGCCGCCTGCTGCCGGACCGGTGCCACCTGCTCGACGTTCTTCCGAAGGCTGCCACCGTCGCGGAGATAGGGGTAGCCTTCGGCGACTTCTCGAACGAGATTCTGAACCGCACGGCGCCGGGCAAGCTCCACCTTATCGACGCCTGGGGCACCGATCGTTACCGCGACGGGCTGGCGCGGATCCGGAACAGATACTCCGGTGCGATCGAAAGCGGGCGGATCGAGATTCACCAGGGCCTGTCCACTGACGTACTGGCGGAGTTTCCGTCGACGTATTTCGACTGGGTCTACATCGACACCAATCACACCTATGCCACGACGCTGGAGGAAATGCGGTTATGCCGGGCGCGGCTGAAGCCGGGCGGCAGGATTGCCGGACACGATTTCTGCACCGGTAACATCGTCTCGGCCGTGCCCTACGGGGTTGTCGAGGCCGTGGCGCAGTTCTGCATCGAGGACGGGTGGGAATTCGAGTATCTCGCGCTCGATCCATCCGGTCACTTCTCCTTCTGCATAAGGCCGATCAAGTGCAGTTCTCCGTCGCCGGCAGCGGACATTGAAGTCCTGGCCGTTCCTCCTGCCACCTGACCGCACAGAGAGGACCGGCGTCGCTTGAACGGTTGCGAGGGAGAGGATTCGACGCGGCGCGGGCGGGGATGCACTTGGGACGGGAGAGCGCCGTCTGGGCAGAGTGTCCTGCCTGGTCTGCCGTGGCTTGCCGACCCTTTCGGGCCCAAGCACAGGCCGCGGCGCGCGCGTCGCTTAGGGTTC
>CAZUVG010000302.1:0-4415 GCA_964623765.1 uncultured Roseicyclus sp. | reverse complement strand
TTTTGACCGCCGCCCAGTGCAGCGGCACGAGGTGCACCTGATCGTCTTGGCCGCGCACCGGGCGTTGTGCGGACATATCTTGGAGCGTCAACGCCGATGATGCCACATTTTGCGATCAGGTCAACATGAAATCCCGTCGGCGCCAGCCCGCGTCACCCGCTCCTCTGTCGTTCCGCCAACCAAGGGAGCATGGCGGAGAAATCGCTGCCCGCCCCTCCCTCGCGCTCGACGAACGTCTCGTAGAGCGTCATGGCCAGTCGGCCCATCGGCGTGTCGGCATCGGCCGCCGCGGCCGCTTCCTGGCTCAGGCGCAGGTCCTTCAGCATGAGTTCGGCCGCGAAGCCGGGCACGTAGCCGTGGTCGGCGGGGCTCTCCGGCCCCACGCCCGGTGCAGGGCAATAGGTGGTGAGCGACCAGCTCTGTCCAGAGGAGGTCGAGGTCACGTCGTACATCGCCTTCCGGTCGAGCCCCAGCCGGTCGGCCAGCGCGAAGGCCTCGCAGGTGGCGATCATGGTCGCACCGAGGATCATGTTGTTGCAGATCTTCGCGGCCTGCCCGTTGCCCGCGGCCCCGCAATGGACAGCCTTGCGTCCCATGGCGTCGAAGAGCGGCCGCGCCGTGTCGAAAGCCGACGTCTCCCCGCCGACCATGAAGGTGAGCGTGCCGGCCCGCGCCCCGCCCACGCCGCCCGAGACCGGCGCGTCGAGAAACCCAAGGCCGGCTTCAGCCGCGTCTGCCGCAACCGCGCGGGCCGAAGCCACATCGACGGTCGAGCAGTCGAGCAGCACCGCTCCCCCGTCCATCGCGGGAAGGAGTTCCGTCGCCACCGCGCGCAGGATCGCGCCGTCGGGCAGCATCGTGACCACGACATCGGCGCCGCGGGCGGCCTCGGCAACGCTCGCGGCCATCCGCACCCCTTCCACCGGGACGCCCGTCACGTCGTATCCCGCCACCGCGTGACCCGCATTCGCGAGATTGGCGGCCATCGGCGCGCCCATGTTGCCGAGCCCGACGAACCCGATCCTCATTGTCTCACCTCCCATCGCGTGGCTCACAGCTGCAGCGCCTCGGCCCCGAGTGGCAACAGCATCGCGGACACCTCCGCCTGCGGCGGCATCTCCAGCGGTGCGTGCCGCCATTTCGGCGCGCCGTCCTTGTCGACGATCCGCGCCCGCACCCCCTCGAGGAAATCGCCCTTCTCCATGGCGCGGAACGTGAAGCGGTATTCCTGCTCCAGCGCCGCCTCGATCGTGTCCCGTGCGCGCGTGCGGCGCACCAGGTCGAGCGTGCAGGCCATCGACAGCGGGCTGTTCTTCTCCATCACGCCGAGCGTGCGCGCGGCGAAGTCGCCGCCGTCGTGCCGCAACGCGTTGACGACATCGCGCAGCGTGTCGCCGGCGAACAGCCGGTCGATATGGGGCTGCAGCCCCTGCAAAGCGCCGTCAGGGGCAGGGCGGGCGGCGCGGTCCACCGCCTCCCAGTCGCCGGTCTCGCAAAGCTCGGCCTTCAGCGCCTCCCACGCCGCCTCCGGCACGAAGTAGTCGGCAAAGCCCGCGTGGATCGCGTCGCCCGGCCCCATGCGCGCCCCCGTGACTCCCAGGTATTCCCCGATACGCCCGGGCGCCCGTGCGAGCAGGAGCGATCCGCCCACGTCCGGGATCAGCCCGATCCCGGCCTCGGGCATCGCCAGCTTCGAACTCTCGCCGACCACCCGGTGCGAGCCGTGGCAGCCGATGCCCACGCCGCCCCCCATCACGTAACCATGCAGGAAGCTCGCGACCGGCCGCGGGAAGTTGAACATCTTCGCGTTCATCCGGTACTCGTCCGCCCAGAACCGGCGGCCGAAGCCGAAATCCCCCTCGCGCCCGCGCGCATGCATCGCCGCGATGTCCCCGCCCGCGCAGAAGGCACGCTCCCCCTCGGCGTCGATGACCAGCAACGCGATCCCGGCATCCTCTGCCCAGGCATCGAGCGCGCGCTCGATCCCGAGGCACATCTCCCGGCTCAGCGCGTTCAGCGCCTTCGGCCGCGTCAGCGTGATGCGCCCCGCGCGCCCGTCCTTGCGGATGCGGATGTCCTCGCTCATCGTCCCCCCCTGCCGGACCGCGCCCGGCCTTGCCTTCTTCTTGTCCCAAATACGGCCGCCGGAGGCGTGTATGCCTTACCCGCGCTCCGCCAGCATGTGGCGCGCCACGATCAGCCGCATGATCTCGTTCGTCCCCTCGAGGATCTGGTGCACCCGCAGGTCGCGCACGATCTTCTCGATCCCGTAATCGGCGAGATAGCCGTAACCGCCATGCAGCTGCAGGCACTGGTCGGCCACGCGGCTGCCCGCCTCGGTCACCAGCTTCTTGGCCATGGCGCAGGCGCGGGTGGCGTCGGGCGCGCCCCGGTCGAGCTTCCACGCCGCCTGGCGCAGGAAGGTGCGCGCGGCCTCCAGCTCGATCTCCATGTCGGCAAGGCGGAACTGCAGCGCCTGGAACTCGGTCAGCGCCTGCCCGAAGGCGCGCCGCTCGCGCATGTAGGCGACCGTCTGTTCCAGCGCCTGCTGCGCCGCGCCGAGCGAACAGGCCGCGATGTTGAGCCGCCCGCCGTCGAGCCCGGCCATCGCGTAGGAAAAGCCGCGCCCCTCCTCGCCCAGCAGGTTCGCCGCCGGCACGGGGCAGGCGTCGAGCTGCACCTGCCGCGTGGGCTGCGACCGCCAGCCCATCTTGTCCTCGAGCGCGCCGAACGACAGGCCCTCCGCCCCGTCCTCGACCACGAAGGCCGAGATCCCCTTTGGCCCCTCGGGCCCTGACCGTGCCATCACGATGTAGGCGTCGGAATAGCCGCCGCCCGAGATGAACGCCTTGGTTCCGGTCAGCCGCCAGCCCTCGTTCGTCCGCTCGGCCTTCGTGCGCAGCGCGGCCGCGTCTGAGCCCGAGCCGGGCTCGGTCAGGCAGTAGGAGAAGACCGTCTCCATCCCGATGGCGGGGCCGAGGAAGCGCGCCCTGAGCTCGTCCGAGCCGTAGCGGTCGAGCATCGCCGCGCACATGTTGTGGATCGACAGGAACGCGGCGACCGAGGCGCATGACCGGGACAGCGCCTCGAAGACCAGCGTCGCCTCGAGCCGCGACAGCCCCGACCCGCCCGATTCCTCGGCGACGTAGAGCCCGCCGAAGCCCAGCTCTGCCAGCTTCGGCCACAGCGCGCGCGGGATGGTGCCCGCCGTCTCCCAGTCGCGGGCGTGGGGCGCGATCTCGGCCTCGCCCACTGCGCGCGCCATGTCCTCGACGGCGCGCGCCTCCTCGCTCAGCGCGAAATCCATCGCCGCCTCCCTTCCGGCGAATTGATCATGCGTTCAATTCTGGAGGAAGCGGCTCGTCCCCGCAACCGATTCCCGGCACCGGGAGGCCCTGTCCGTCCCAGCCCTTCTTCTTGCTGCAAATATCCCGGGGGGGGCGCCGAAGGCGACGGGGGCGGCGCCCCCGCTCCGGTCGCCGCCTGGCGGCGCGATCAGATCAGGCGCACCTGCGTGCCGACATCGACCAGCGCGAACAGCTCTTCCACCTGCTCGTTGTAGAGACCGATGCAGCCCGACGACGAGCGGCGCCCGATCTTGCGCGTGTCGTGCGTGCCGTGGATGAGGTAGGCCGGCCACGAGAGATACATGGCGTGGGTGCCGAGCGGGTTGCCCGGCCCCGCCGGCATGAAGTCGGGCAGCGTCGGGTCACGCTCGCGCATCGAGGCGGTGGGCGTCCACGAGGGCCCGACCTTCTTGCGCACGACCTCGGTGTAGCCGCGGCGGGTGAGTTCCTCGGTGAGGGGCACCGATGTCGGGTAGAGCCTGTAGATCGTCTCGTCGCCCGACCAGTAGTGCAGCGCGCGGCTGCGCGTGTCGCAGACGATGGCGCCCTTGCCGAGCTGGTCGAAATGCTCGCGCCAGTCCTGCCGGACGAAGCTCGAGACGTTTCGGCGCGGCGCGGGGCCCGACTGCACCAGCGGGTCGGCGGCGTCCTGCGCGCGCAGGATCGCGGGCGCGGCCATGAGGGGCAGGGTGGCGCCGGCCGCGGCCATGAGGCGGCGTCGGGTGAGGCGTGTCGTGTCGGTCATTCTGCTCGCTCGATTCCGGTTCGCTTCTGTCGGCAATCCCTTCCATCACTTGTCACGGTGGCGCGTCGCGGTCCAGCCGGTTGGCGCGCCGCTCTCGACGATGTGAGGCTCCCGCCACGCCGGAGCCCGGCACCAGAGCCCGCCACGTCAGAGGCCCTCGCGGAACTCCTCGACCAGGCGGCGGACGACGGCGCGCATCGCCTCGTCCTCGGTGGCGCCCGCCTCCAGCGCGGCGGCACGCACCGCGCGCTGCCGGTCGGCGCCCGTGCCGCCGGCCACGATCTCGTGGACGCGTTCCACCTCGGCCAGGCAGCCCAGCGCCT
>CAZUVG010000301.1:0-4419 GCA_964623765.1 uncultured Roseicyclus sp. | reverse complement strand
CGAAGTTGTTGCCCGCCTCGATCACCGCACGGTAGCCGGCGATGTTGGCCATGGAGGACAACGCGTCCATCTTCTGCGCACGCGAGATCCTCGGGACCATGTCCATCGCGATCACGTTCGCCTTCTTCGACTTGGCCAGTTCCAGCAGCGCCTCGTTCTGGCCGGGCCAGAAGAAGGAGATCAGGAGTTGCCCCTCGCGCAGGCGCTTGGCCTCCGTCTCGGTGGGCGGGCGGACCTTCGCGACGATGTCGCAGGCTTTCCAGAGCGCCGCCGGGGTCTTGATCACCTCCACGCCCGCTGCCTCGTAGGCCGCGTCGGAGAAACCCGCGGCCTCCCCCGCGCCAGCCTCGATGGCGCAGTCGTAGCCGAGTTTCCGAAGCGCCAGAGCGCTTTCGGGCGTCATCGCGACCCGCGATTCGCCCTTCTCGATCTCCCTAGGAGCCCCAATCTTCAAAGCACTTCCCCTCATGTCCGAGCAGGTCCGGGAGCCCCAATAGCAAGAGGGGTGCCGCACCACAACGGCGAGGGGACGTAGGGCGACAGAATATTTCGCATGCGGCGCCATGCGACGCAATTTCCGCCATTCGACAGGGGATCACTGCACCGCGACGCGATTGCGCCCGGACCGTGGCGCGTTAGTGTGGCGCATGGCAGACGGCACGGGCAGCCGCGGCAGGCCGGGCGAACGAGGGGCTGTATGACCTCGCGCTCCCTCGATGGTTTTCCTGCCAGAACGAAGGGAAGCCAGCACGATGAAGGATGCGGTCGCACCGGGGACGACGGATTTCGAGGCCACCCGGGCGCGTTTCCTGCTGCCGCCGGCGCAGATATATCTCGACGGCAACTCGCTGGGTCCGCTCCCGCGCGGGGCGGAGGAGGCGATGCGCCGGGTGCTCTTCGCCGAGTGGGGCGAGATGGCGATCGCGGGATGGAACCGCGCGGACTGGATGGGGCTGCCCGACCGGCTGGGCGACCGGATCGGCGAACTCCTGGGCGCGGAGCCCGGCCACGTAACGGTCGGCGACACCCTGTCGATCCGGCTGTTCCAGGCGCTGGCGGCGGCCGCCGCCATGACGGAGCGGCGCGTGATCCTGACCGACAGCGGCAACTTCCCTTCCGACATCTACATGGCGCAGGGCTTCGTGGAGAACATGGGCAGCGGTCTCTCGCTGCGTGTGGTGGCGCCGGAGGAGGTGGCGGAGAACCTTTCGGAGGACGTGGGCGTCCTGATGCTGACGCAGGTCGACTACCGCACCGGGCGGCGGCACGACATGGATGCGCTCACCGCGGCGGCGCACGGGATGGGCATCGTCACGGTCTGGGACCTCGCCCATTCGGCGGGCGCCTTCGAGGTCGATCTCGCCCGGGCGGGCGCCGATTTCGCCGTGGGCTGCACCTACAAGTATCTCAACGGCGGTCCCGGTGCGCCGGCCTTCATCTACGTCGCCCCCCGCCATGCCGACCGGGCGCACACGGTCCTGAACGGCTGGCTCGGTCATGCCGCGCCGTTCGACTTCGAACCGGACTACCGCCCCGCGCCGGGCGTTGGGCGGATGCGTTTGGGCACGCCGGCCATCCTGCAGATGAACGTGCTCGAGGCCGCGCTCGACGTCTGGGACGGCGTGTCCATGGCCGACCTGCGGGCCCGCTCGGTCGCGCTGTCCGAACGCTTCATCGCTAAGGTGGAGGCGCGCTGCCCGGACGTGAGACTCGCCTCGCCCCGCGACCCGGCGATGCGCGGCAGCCAGGTGTCGTTCCGGTTCGAGCATGCCTACGCCGCCATGCAGGCGCTGATCGCGCGCGGCGTGGTCGGCGATTTCCGCGCGCCCGACATCATGCGCTTCGGGATCGCGCCGCTCTACATCGGCGAGGCAGAGATCGACGCGGCGGTGGCGCACATGGAGCAGGTGCTGACCGGGCGGGAATACCTCGCACCGGAATACCGGCGGAGGAACCGTGTCACCTGAGGCGGCTGCCTTGTGGCATTTTCGCCGCGGCGCGGCATGCGCATCGGCAGATTCTGACGCCGCGCCAGTGGCTTGGCGCTCCGGTATACGATGGCACCCCGGCAACCCCCCGGATTTGTTGCGTTTTCCCGTTTACGCGGGCAGGGCGGGGTCCTATCTGTGACCGGTCCGCAGGAGCCCGAACCGATGCCGCTCGAAGATCACCCGCTGCGCTACGCGCTGACCAACGAGCTTCATGCCCGTCCCTTTCCCTCGCTGTCGGTCCCCGGCCAGGCGGTCTACCTCGCCGTCAAGGAACCGAGCCACGCGGCGAAACGCGACCGGGCGCGGGACCGGGCGCATCTGATCGCGCTTCTCGACCGTTTCGGCGCGCCGCATCCGAAGCCCGGTGCGACGCACTGGTTCGGCGATCTCGGCAAGTTCCGCCTCAAGTGGGAGAGCCATACCGAGTTCGTCACCTACACCGCCTTCATCGACAACGGGCTCTCGCGGCCATTCGATCCGCAGGCATGGGAGGTGTTTCCCGAGGACTGGCTCTCGGAGGTGCCAGGCACGCGGATCACGTCGGCGCATCTCGTTTACCTCGAGATTCCGGAGGAGGAGGCGGAGGTCGAGCGCATGATGCACGACTGGTTCGTGCCCGAGAGCCTCGCCGTCTCGCGCGTGCTGGACGACTGCGCCGTGATCGGCGGCGACTTCCGCATCGACGTGGCGGGCCACCTGCGCTTCGCCGTATTCTCGCAGCCCGAGACCGGACGCAGGCGCCTGGGCCGGATCGTGCAGCGGATATGCGAGATCGAGACGTACAAGACCATGTCGATGCTCGGCCTGCCCAAGGCCCGCGACCTCTCGGGCAAGCTCGGCGCGATCGACGAGCGGCTGAGCCATCTCGTCACCGACATGACGGGAAACCTGACGAAACCGGACGCGACGCTGAGCGAGCTTCTGACGATCGCGTCCGAACTGGAGAAATTGCAGACGGAAAACGCCTTCCGCTTCGGTGCGACCGGGGCCTACGAGGCGATCGTGAACCAGCGTATCGACGTCCTCAGGGAAGAACATTTCCGCGGTCGGCAGACCTTCGCGGAGTTCATGATGCGCCGCTTCGACCCGGCGATGCGCACGATCAAGGCGACCGAGGCGCGGCTGGAGACGATGACGCTGCGCGCGATCCGGGCGGGCGATCTGCTCAGGACGCGGGTCGACGTTGACCGCTCGGCGCAGAACCAGGAGCTTCTCGCCTCGATGGACCGTCGCTCGGACCTGCAACTGAGGCTCCAGAAGACGGTTGAGGGGCTGTCGGTCGTGGCGATCAGCTACTATGCCGTGAGCCTTCTGGTCTACCTGATCCGCCCGCTCGCGCAACCGCTCGCGATGTCGGACAACGTGCTGACGGCGCTCGCCGTGATCCCGACGGTTTTGATCGTCTGGCTGACCGTCCGCTCCATCCGGAAGTCGGTGGAGAAGTAGCGGCAGGCCGCCGGAACCTCGGCCGCACCGCGCGTGTTTCTCTTCCGACCAAACCAGGAGGAGAAGACATGACAGTCGCACGCGTCACCGAGATTTCCGCCACCTCGCCCGACAGCTTCGACGCGGCCGTGAAGGAGGGGCTGGAGCGCGCGAACAAGACGCTCCGCAACGTCGAGGGCTGCTGGGTCAAGGACATGAACGTCCAGGTCCATGACGGCAAGATCCAGGCCTACCGGGTGAACATTGAGGTGACCTTCGTCCTCGACGACTGAGCCGCCGGGTCCGGCTGACGCCCTCCGGTGTCAGCCGGCGTTCCGCAGCGCCCGGCGCAGGATCTTGCCCGTCGCGGTCATGGGCAGGCTCTCGGCCCTGAGGACGCGGCGGGGGACGCAATGGGCCGAGACCTTCTCGCGGACCAGCGCCTGCAGCGCCTCGGGCAGACCGTGCCAGCTGGCGCCATCGCGCAGGACGACGTGGGCCACGACGATCTCGGTCCGGATCGGATCGGGGGCGCCCACGACGGCGGCCATGACCACGTCGGGGTGGCTGGCCAGTGCCTGCTCGATCTCCACCGGGCCGATGCGGTAGCCCGCGCTCGTGATGATGTCGTCGTCGCGGGCGTGGAATACCATCTGCCCGTCGGCCCGCACTTGCGCGAGGTCGCCGGTCCTGAGCCACCCGTCACGGACCTTCGCGGCGGTGGCCTCCGGCCTGCCCCAGTATTCCAGGAACATCACAGGGTCGGGCGCGCGAACGCAGACCTCGCCGACCTCGCCCGCTGAAACCGGTCGGTCGCCAGGGCCGAGAACCGCAACCTCGTGGCCCGGCACGGCCAGGCCCATCGCGCCCGGAACCCGCTCCATCGCCCGTTCGACGGAGGCCACGACGAGGTTGGCCTCGGTCTGGCCGTAGAACTCGTTGATCGGGCACCCGAGCGTCGCGCGTCCCCAGTCGAGCAGGTCGGCACCCAGCGCCTCGCCGC
>CAZUVG010000300.1:0-4419 GCA_964623765.1 uncultured Roseicyclus sp. | reverse complement strand
GCGCGCGCCGAAATCGGGCTTCCACTGCAGCTTGCACTGCCCGCCCGTGACTGGAACGGTCCATTCGCGCCCGCCCCCGTCGTCGAAGGTGACCGTCCCCTCCCTCGGGTCGACGTTCTTGATCGGCACGTAGAGAACCCGCCCGGTCTCGGGATGGATCGGCAGGAAGATCGAGTAGGTCTGCTGTCGCTCCTCGCGCAGCGACTTCAGCATCACACCCATCAGCGCGTCGTAGCGTTCAGCCGCGCGCAGGAGGATCTCGTCGAACTGCCCGGAGGCGTAGAAGTCGGTCGCCGAGTAGAACTCGTATTCGAATCCGAACGTGTCCAGGAAACGCCGCAGCATGGCATTGTTGTGATGCCCGAAGCTCTCGTGCGTCCCGAACGGGTCGGGCACCGAGGTCAGCGGCTTCTGCAGATGCTCGCGCAGCATCTCCCCGTTGGGCACGTTGCCCGGCACCTTCCGCATCCCGTCCATGTCGTCGGAGAAGCAGATGAGCCGCGTCGGTATATCCGAGATCACCTCGAAGGCACGCCGGACCATCGTCGTGCGCAGCACCTCGCCGAAGGTGCCGATATGCGGCAGGCCGGAAGGGCCGTAACCCGTCTCGAAAAGGACATGCCCCTTTGCGGGCGGCCCGGCCTCGTAGCGTTTCAGCACGCGGCGCGCCTCCTCGAAAGGCCAGGCCCTCGAATTCATCGCGGCATCGCGCAACTCGGTCATCTACAGCGTCCCCGGGATCGGCCCGGACCCCCTCGGCCCGGCGCGACACCGCACCTATTGCCCCGGTCGCGCGGCGTCAATAAACAGCGCCCGAGGATGCAAGAGGACCACGCGATGACGCCCCAAGCCATGCAGCCCGAGGACGCGCTCGTCGCGGTGATGGTCGCCGTCTCCGTTTCCGACGAGACGATCCGGACCTCGGAACTGGTAAAGATCGAGCAGATCGTGAACCACCTGCCCGTCTTCGCCGCCTACGACGCGGACCGGATGCGCGCCGCGGCCCAGACCGTGTTCGAACTCTTCGAGGAGGAGGAGGGTCTCGACGCCTTCTTCGGGCTCGTCCGCGAGGCCCTGCCCGAACGGCTGCACGAGACGGCTTACGCGCTCGCCTGCGACGTTGCCGCGGCCGACGGCAGGCTCCGCCAGACCGAGCTGCGCTTCCTCGAGGAGTTGCGCTACGCGCTCGCGATCGACCGCCTGCACGCGGCGGCGATCGAACGCGGCGCCCGCGCCCGTCACATGACGCTGGAGAGCCCGGGGACCTGAGCCCCGCGCGCTCAGCCGAACATCAGGGCCCAGCGCTCGATCAGGTCCTGCTGCAGGCGCTTGGCGCGGCGGGTATAGCTCCGGCCGCCCGGCGGCCTCTCCATCTGTTCGCGCGGCAGGGCCGCCCGGCGATCGAGATCGGCACAGAAGACCGAGAAGGCAAGGACGCGCCCGGAGGGCGGCTCCACGTAGCCCGCGAGCGTCGAGACGAAGTTGAGCGTCCCGGTCTTCGCGCGAACGTCGAGCGGATGGTCCTGCACCGGCGCGCCGTTCGCATCAAGCATCGCGTGCTGCCGCAGGAGCCCGCGCAGAAGCCCGTTCGGCCCCGCGGCGACCAGCGCCCGGGTCATCTCGTGGGGCCGTATGCGGCTCTCTACCCCGAGGCCGGAATGGTCCACGAAACTCGCCTGCCGCACGCCCATCCGCTCGCGCATCCACGCGCTCATCTCCTCGCCGCTCTCGGCCAGCGTGGGCGGACGCACACCGCCCGCCTGCGTCGCCGTCAGCCCCACGACCTCGGCGGTCAGGTTCGTCGACCAGCGCAGCATCCCCCGCAGGATGTCCTCCAGCGGCTCGCTCACGTGCTCGACGAGAATGCCGGCCCCCGGCGGCGCACTCTCCGAGAAGGTCGGCGTGCCAAGCGCGATGCCGTGCTCGCGCGCCACGTTCTGGAACACCTCCGCGAGGTAGGCCGCTGGCCGGCGCACCGGCAGCCAGCGTCCGCCGCCGTCGCCGAGCGCACCGCGTGCCACGGTCCAGTCGTCCCGTGCCGCGTTGCGCTCGAAGGTGTAGACGGGGTATTCGCGGTCCGAGACCGTCATCCGCGATACGGTCACCGTCGGCGAGACGGCCGTTCCGCGGGCATCCATCCGGACATCGTAGTCCTCGCCGGCCCGCGACCACTCGAAAAAGACGCGGTTGTAGTTGAGGTTCAGCGCCGCGATCGACGGGTTGTAGCCCGCGTGCGGCAGTTGCGCGGGGTCGATCTGGTCGATGAAGGGAAGCGCGTCGGTCGCCACGTGGAAGCTGCCGGTGACCTGCCTGAGCCCGAGGTCGGCGAGCGCCCGCGCCATGGCGTCGAGCGCGTCGGTATCGAGCACCGGGTCACCCCCGCCCACGAGCCAGAGGTCGCCCTCTAGCCGACCGTCGGCAAGCGTGCCGTCCGAGACGATCATCGTGCGGAACCGGTAGCCGGGTCCCAGCCGGTCGAGCCCGTAGGCCGCCGTCACCGCCTTGGCCACCGAGGCGGGCGGCATAGGGTACTGCGCGCGGTAGCTCTCCAGGATCTCTCCGGTCTCGGCGTCGGCGACAGCGCAGCCGACACGCCCCGCCAGCCCTGCATCCGCCATGACCTCCGCGAGCGGCCGCACGAAGCGGCGGAACAGGTCCTCCGCCCTCGGCCGCGGGAAGAGAGCTGTCTCCGGCGCCCCCGCCGGAGCCATTCCGGAGGTGCCGGTCAGCGCCACGGCCGAGGCGCCGGACAGGAAGAGACGTCTGTTCAGCATGGATCCGATGCTTCCCCGGGACCGCTGTCACTATGCAGAGCCGACGCCGCGTCTCAAGCCCCGATCTGGCCGCGTCGAGGTGACGGCTCCTGAACGCCCCGGCAGTTCCTCACCAGTCGCCGCGTTCCCGTATCGCGGTCGAGGAGTCGTCGATCATCGGCATGTCGAGAAAGACCCACGCCGGCGCCGGGGCACGCGGTACCCCCCGCGCCGCGGCTTCAGGCCACCGCGCCCCGCCGAAGACGCGCGCCGCCTTCGCCGTGCGGGCCGAAACACGGCGACCCGGCCGTGCGAGCACGGCCACGGGCACGGTGCGCATAATCCAGTCCCAGCGCTGCCAGCGGTGGAACTGGGCGAGGTTGTCCGCCCCCATCAGCCAGACGAACCGCACGCCCGGATAGAGCGCGCGCAGCCGCTCGATGGTGGCCCCGGTGTAACGTGTTCCAAGCCGAGCCTCGATATCCGTGACGATGATGCGGGGATGGCGCACCAGGTCCCGCGCGGCCGCCATGCGGCGCTCCAGCGGCGCCGGGCCGCTCGTCTTCAGCGGGTTGCCGGGGCTCACGAGCCACCAGACCCGGTCGAGTCCCAGCCGCTTCAGCGCCTCGCGGCTGGCGTGGAGATGGCCCGCATGGGGGGGATCGAAGGAGCCGCCGAACAGTCCGATTGTCTGGCCGGGCAGGGCTTTGGGCAGATCGGCGCGCAGCACGGGCGGACCCCTCGGGTTGGCATCGGCGCGCCTTCATCGGTCGGGGAGCACGCGACTGTCAACCGGGCCGGCGCACCACGGGAGAGGGCGGACCGGCCCGGCACGTCGGAGGTCACATGAACCGAAGCGGGTCCATGGGCGGGGGGGCCTGCGGCCGGTTCACCCGGTAGCGCGGCAGGAGGCCCACGTCGGCCCGCAGACCGTCGGGCACCTCGGCGTGACCGTCCGGGACGCTCGGGGGCTTCGGCCTTTTCCCGAGCGCCGCGCGGAGATGCGCGCGCAGGCGAACGGCGAGGGGTTGGCGTCTTGTCTTCTGCATCGTGGCTTTCCTTAGGGATGGGAAAGCCGCCACGGGACGGGAGGTCGGGAAATCGACATGGAAAAGGCCGCGTCTCGGGCGGCCTTCGGGAAACGGACAGGTTTCGCGCGCCGCTTAGCGGGTGAGGCCTCGAAGGCGGCGATATGCGCGAATCAGGTCCATGCGGGTTTCCATGTCGATGCCGTGCGTTACTTGCACCTGCGGCCGCGGCAAAGCCTGCCGAAACGGATCGCCCGAAGTCTCACGGGACTGCGGCACGAAGACCACGGCCAGCAACGGGCGGCCGCGTGGCACCCGCATTGCCCCTGTCCCGCGCCGTGGTTATCTATCGGCCAAACTCCCGGAAGGAAGACCATGGCCAGCTACAAGTTCGTCTACCATATGGATGGCGTCTCCAAGACCTATCCCGGCGGCAAGAAGACCTTCGAGAACATCCGCCTGAGCTTCCTGCCCGGCGTGAAGATCGGCGTGGTCGGGCCAAACGGCGCGGGCAAGTCCACGCTCCTTCGCATCATGGCGGGCATCGACAAGGACTTCACCGGCGAGGCATGGGCCGCGCAGGGCGCGAAGGTCGGCTACCTCCCCCAGGAGCCGCAGCTCGACGAGCAGGTGAACGT
>CAZUVG010000299.1:0-4425 GCA_964623765.1 uncultured Roseicyclus sp. | reverse complement strand
CTCGGCCGCCGCGCGCTCCGCGGCCGCTTCGGCCTCGATGTCGGCCATAAGGCGGAACTCGATGCGCCGGTTCTGCTCGCGCCCGTTCTCGGTCCCGTTGTCGGCGATCGGCCGGCTCTCGCCGTAGCCGCGCGCGGTCAGGTTCGAGATCAGTACCCCGCGCGCGAGCAGACCGTTCAGCACCGCGTCGGCGCGGCTCTGGCTGAGACCGAGGTTCATCTCCTCGCGGCCCTGGCTGTCCGTATGCCCGCCGATCTCCATCTCGACATGGGCGCAGTCGGGCAGGATCTCGGCGATCCGGTCCAGGATTCGGCCCGCCTCTTCATCGATCTCGACGGAGCCGGGCGCGAAGACGATCTTGGCGTCGGCTTGCACGGCCTCGATATCGGCGACGCATTCCTCCGGCGTGGGCAGGGAGGCGACGGGGTCGAGCTCCTCGTCATAGCGGACATCCAGCTGGAAATCCGTGTCCGCGCCCAGTTCCTCGGTCAGTTGCCGCGTCAGGCTGGATCTCAGCAGCTGGTCACCGGTCCGGCCCGAGATCCGCAGCGTCTCGGGCTCGAGCGTCAACTGCCCTTCGTGCAACTGCGCCAGTGCCCGCAGGCCGGCCATGGCGCGGATCGACCATCCCTGCGGCAGATCGGGCACGGCACGGGTCGCGAGATCGGTCCCGTCACGGCCGAATAGCGAGACGGCGAAGGCCGCGACCGACTGGCCCACCTGTCCCTCCGGCAGCCGTCCGCGCAGGCGCACCCCCGCATCGGCGTCGAGCGTGGCGAAGAAACGTGCGGGACCGGCGGCGGCGTTCCCGGGGTCGGGCAGCACGCCCTGGAGCGAGAAGACCTCGGGCAGCGCGGCGTCCAGTTCGCCGATGATCCGGTCGAACTCGTCCTGCCCGGTGCCTTGCGCGGCCACGAGCACGACATCGGCATCGGTGAAGGTGATGGTTCCGCCGTCGAGCTGCATCAGGGCCTCGACACCGGTCGTGATGGCCTGTGCCCAGTTCAGACTCGGCACGCCGAGGCCGATGGGGCAGACAATCTCGTCCGTGACGCCAGCCTCGCGCGCGGCGGTGACGATGCGCTCCTGCGCGCGCTCGGTGTCGGCTGCACAGGTCTCGACGCTGAAGCCGTCAGCATCCAGCACTGCGCGGAAGGTGAAGGGCGAGAAGACCGGTCGCGGAGCGGATATGTCGAGCACGACCTCGACGCCTGCCGGCCGCGCGCCCTCCAGTTCGGCGATCCACTCCGCCTGTTCCTCGGGGTTGTTGCTGATTGCCTCGACCTCGACACGGTCGGCGTAGACCGTGATCTTCGACCGCTGCAGTTGTTGCAGCGCGCGCAGCCCGTATCCCAGGGCAGAAACCCAGGTGTCGGGCGCGGGCCAGTCGGCCGTCTCGACCATGTCGGTGACCTCCGCCCCGTCGGCGATCCCCTCGATCGCCGCGGCGATCTCGGCGCCGCCGTTCGCCCCGGGCACGAGGCCGATGATCTGGATGCCGTCGCCGTTCCTGAGCATGTCGAGCGAGAACCGCGGTGCAGTTGCAGTGTCGCGGGCCTGGATGCCGACCTCGTTCACCACGCGGTCGGCATCGATGATGGAGCTTGCGCGGCTTTCGGCGAGAAAGCGGCTCGCCTCGTCGGGTGCGGTGCCGCGGAGGTAGATCTGCAGCCCGTCGGAATGAACCTCCGCCCAGTCGAACCCTTCCTCGGCGAGCACGGCGCTTACGGCCTCGGTCGAGCGGCGCTCGACCGTTGTCGCCGCCAAAACGGCCACGGCAAGAGACAGCACCGCCGCGCCGGCGAAGCAGAGGATGGCGACGAGGAAGGGCGTTCGGCTCATGCGCTGGATCTTGGTCCCGGACGGGTGCGGCCTCGGGTGGCTCTAGCGCGCCGCGTCCCCGGGTTCAATCGCGCGTCCGGTCACAGGAAGGCGGCGACGGCGAAAAACAGCGCAAGCAGAAGGCCGGTGTCTCGGTTCGAACGGAAGAGCCTGAGGCAGGTGTCGCCGTCGTCGATGTCGACCCGAGACAACTGCCACGTCATGTGCCAGCCCATGGCCCATGCCCCGGCGAGGGCCACCACGAGGGCGAGGAAATCGCCGCCCGGCACCAGCGCCAGCAGGACGCCGACCGACACGAGCGCAACCGTTGCCATCATGAAGCCGCGCAGCCACAGGACCGTGTCCGCGCCAAGGAGCCGCGCGGTGGACTTCACCCCGATCAGCGCGTCGTCTTCCTTGTCCTGATGGGCATAGATCGTGTCGTAGAACAGCGTCCAGGCGATGCCGCCGAGATAGAGGAACACGGCGGGCCAGCCGAGGGACCCGGCATGCGCCGTCCAGGCCAGCAGAGCGCCCCAGTTGAACGCGAGGCCCAGGAAGACCTGCGGCCACCAGGTAAACCGCTTGGCGAACGGATAGATCGCGACCGGCAGGAGGGAGAGAATCCCGAGTGCGATGGCGGCCCGATTGAAGGAGATCAGGATGACAAAGGCGATCAGCGACTGGATCACGAGCCAGGCGAAGGCCTGCCGCGGGCTGACCGCGCCCGAGGGGATGGGCCGCGACTTCGTCCGCGCAACCGCGCCGTCGATGTCCCGGTCGGTGATGTCGTTCCACGTGCAACCCGCGCCGCGCATCAGGAAGGCCCCGATGGCGCAGCCCGCGACGATCCAGAGGTCGAATGGCCGCCAGCCTCCCGGGTCGGCGGCAGCGGCGAGCGCCACGCCCCACCAGCATGGCAGGAGCAGGAGCCATGTGCCGATCGGCCGGTCCGCCCGGCTCAGACGCAGGTAGGGTCTCAGCGCCGCGGGCGCGCGGGTGTCCACCCAGTTGCCACGCACCGCGTCCGCGACCCGCACGTCCTGCATCTGCCTGCCGGCGGGCTCTGGTCTTCCATCCGCCTCGCCCATAGGGTCCGCCTCATGTCGCGTCCGAAGATACGGCTCCATGTAGAGCATCCCCTGCACGAAGGGCAAACGGTCGAGCTTTCGCGCGACCAGGCGAACTACGTGTTCGCCGTGATGCGGCTCGCGCCCGGCGACGCGGTGGCGCTGTTCAATGGCCGCGACGGGGAATGGCGCGCCCGGATCGTCGAAGGCAGCAAACGGGGCGGAAAGCTGGAGCTGGTCGAGAAGACCGCGCCGCAGCAGGATCCGCCTGACCTCTGGCTTCTCTTCGCGCCCATCAAGAAGGCCCGGACGGATTTCATCGTGGAAAAGGCGGCCGAGCTCGGCGCCGCGCGTGTCCTGCCGGTGCAGACGGATTTCACGAACGCCGAGCGCATCCGCCGCGACCGCCTGCAGGCCCATGCCGTCGAGGCGGCGGAGCAGTGCGGCGGCACCTACGTGCCCCCGGTAGAGGAGTTGCAGTCCCTCGCGACCGTCCTCGACGCCTGGCCCCCGGACCGGCGCCTGATCTTCGCCGACGAGGCGCTGGTCGGTGCGAAACAGGCGCTTGGCGACGCGCCCGAGGCCGCTAAGTGGGCGATCCTGACAGGTCCCGAAGGGGGCTTCTCCGAGGCCGAGCGCGAGCGGCTCCGCGCTTTTGCCTTCGTCACGCCCATATCGCTCGGGCCCCGCATCCTGCGCGCGGATACCGTCGCCGTCGCGGCGCTTGCTCTCTGGCAGGCGGAGCGGGGGGACTGGCGTTGAGACGGGCGGGGGAGGCAGCCGCCCCCCTCGGCCCACGGCCGGAGGTGGCGCATGGCTGACTTCCTTCGCCCCGCGGCCGCCCGTGTCTTGCGCCGCTGGCGCGAGCCGTTGCTTGCGCTCGCGGTGATCGCGCTGGGTCTCTGGATCGCGGCGCGGCCAGGGCCTATCGTGCAGGGCTTCGGCTGGGTGCTGATCGGGGTCGGCGGGGTCTTGATGATCCCGGCGCTGCGCCGTGCGCGCTTTGCCGCCTCCGGCGACGCGCCTGGCGTGGTGCAGGTGGACGAACGGCGCATCCTCTACATGGGACCCACGCACGGTGGCACCGTGGCGCTCGACGAACTCGACCACCTCTCGCTGCGCCGCGACGAACAGGGCCGCGCGGCCTGGGTGCTGGTGGAGGCGGACGCCCTCCTCGTCATTCCGGTGGAGGCGAGGGGCGCCGAGACGCTCTTCGATGCCTTTACCGCGCTCCCAGGCCTGTCGGCGCAGGCAATCCTTGCCGCCCGCGAGAGCCGTGCAGCGGGCACGCACCGCCTGTGGAGCCGAGCCGCCCACCCTGCCCTGAACAAGCCTTGACACGCCCCGGGCGCCGGGTCACGTCTGCGCCCCGAACGTCGAAGCACCAGGCCCGGAGCGCCGCATGTCCATACCCCAGTCCGGCGGCGGTCCGATCGAACGTCCCGAACAGCTCGCGGAGTATCTCGAGGCGGACTGCAAGCCGCGCGAGGACTGGCGCATCGGCACCGAGCACGAGAAGTTCGGCTACGACAAG
>CAZUVG010000298.1:0-4429 GCA_964623765.1 uncultured Roseicyclus sp. | reverse complement strand
GTGCCGTCCCCGTTGCCGGGGCCGCGGTGGGCTCTTACCCCACCGTTTCACCCTTACCCTGCGTGCAGGGCGGTCTGATTTCTGTGGCGCTTTCCGTCGGATCGCTCCGCCCGGGCGTTACCCGGCACCGTTGCTTCAGGGAGTCCGGACTTTCCTCGAACCTTTCGGCCCGCGGCCATCCGGCCCTCCGCGCCGGGTGGACATAAGGCTGCCCGCCGCTCAGGTCAATCGCGCGAGCCCCTCGACGAGCGCACAGTCGGCGGCGTCGAGCGGGCCGGTCGCCCATGGGCGGAAGCGCAGCCGGACGGTCTCGAGCAGAAGCCGATCCTCGACGTCCGGGTAGCCGAAGGCCTTGGCTGCTGCGCGGAAACGGGCCGGGTCCGGGTCGGCCGGGGCAGCGGGGTCCGGCCAGACGGCGAGGCCACTCAGCGCAAGGCGACGCCAGTCGAAACGCGGGCCGGGGTCACGCTTGCGCCCGGGGGCCATGTCGGAATGGCCTATGACGCCGTTCGCGGGAACGGACCAGCGGGCGAGGATGCCGTCCAGAAGCGTCTCCAGCGAATCCATCAGCGCCGCGCCGAAGGGCGCGCTCCCGTCGTTGTCGAGCTCGATCCCGATCGAGCGCGAGTTGACGTCACCGCGCCCGCCCCAGCTGCCGGCGCCCGCGTGCCAGGCGCGGCGCGCCTCGTCGACGAGCTGGATCGTCGTCCCGTCCCGCGCGATCAGCCAGTGTGCGGAGACCTCGCGCGCCGGATCGCAAAGCACCCGTCGCGCGGCGTCGGCATCTGCCATGGCCGTGTAATGGAGGACCACCAGTTCGGGACGCAGCCCGTCTCGCCGAGGCCCGTGGTTGGGCGAGAGGCTCACCCGCCGAAGGCGGCCGATCCGGGATCCGCCCCGAGGCGCCGCGGCATGGAGGCCTGGCGCGCCTGCGCACGGTAACTCTCGGGATCCCAGTTGCAGGCATAGCCGTCCCCATTCCCGTCGAGCCCCGCCGGGTCCCGTTCCGGCCCACCGTTCATCAGGAACCAGTCCTGTGCGAGGTCGGTCGTGCGGAAGTCCGAGCACGTCACCTCCGGCCGGCCGAGCCGGAGCGAGAAGCGCGACCAGACGCGCTCGCCCACAGGATGGCTGGTCGAGAGGGCGAAGGCCGCGACGTTCGCGCCGACAACCTGCATGCCTTCGGGCAGGGGCGGTGCAACGAAATCGTCGCCCGACGGCGCGACGGGTGGCCCGAGGTCCGCCTCGTCGATGGCAGCCGTCGCCATGCCGGCGATGTCGCGACCGCTCCCCGTTGCGGGCGCGGCGGGCGGCGAAAACGGCTCCAGCGTTGCATTGGCAAGGGAACTCTCGGTCTGCGCGGGAGGGATCGTGACGCTGTCGCGCCGGGCCTGGTAGTCCCGGTAGTCGCCGAAGCCGACGCCCTCGACCACGTCGTTCGGAGGCGCGGCGCAGGCCGTGACTGCCATCAGGATCGCTGCGCAAGACGCAATGCGCCTGCCTGTCGCTGTCATCGCTCGACCTCGTGCGCCTTGGGGACTTCGCCCATTGGGTGTGGTCTTACCACCATTTGGCGGGTTTCGCCACAAACCCGGCCGCCCTCTCCAGCGCGTAGGCGGCGTTCAGCAACTCGCCCTCCTCCCACGGCCGGCCGATGAGCTGCAGCCCGAGGGGCAGGCCGCGCGCATCCAGGCCCGCGGGAACCGCGATGCCGGGAAGGCCGGCGAGGTTCACGGTCACGGTGAAGACGTCGTTGAGATACATTTCCACGGGGTCGTCGTGCGTCTTTCCTATCTCGAAAGCGGCCGATGGCGTGGCCGGCGTCAGGATCACGTCGACTCCTTTCGCGAAGACCTCGTCGAAGTCGCGCTTGATCAGCGCACGGACCTTGCGGGCACGGTTGTAATAGGCGTCGTAGAAGCCTGCCGACAGCACGTAGGTCCCGATCATCACGCGGCGCTTGACCTCCGAGCCGAAGCCCTCGGCACGGGTCTTCTCGTACATCTCGGTCACGCCGTCGCCCTGCTCGAGCTTTGCGCGGTAGCCGAACCGCACGCCGTCGTAGCGGGCGAGGTTCGACGACGCCTCGGCCGGCGCGATGACGTAGTAGGCGGGCAGGGCGTATTTCGTATGCGGCAGCGTGATGTCGCGCAGTTCGGCACCCGCATCCCTCAGCATCGCCGCGCCGTCCGACCAGAGCTCCTCGATCTCGGCGGGCATCCCGTCCATCCTGTATTCCTTGGGGATGCCGATGACCTTGCCGCGGATGTCCCCGGTCAGCATGGCCTCGAAATCCGGGACGGGCAGGTCGGCCGAGGTGGAGTCCCTCGGGTCGTGGCCCATCATGGCCTGCCCCATGATCGCCGCGTCGCGCACGGTCTTGGTCATCGGACCCGCCTGGTCGAGGGAGGAGGCGAAGGCCACGATCCCCCAGCGCGAGCAGCGCCCGTAGGTCGGCTTGAGACCCACGGTGCCGGTGAAAGCCGCGGGCTGGCGGATGGAGCCACCGGTGTCGGTGCCGGTCGCGGCGAGGCAGAGGTCGGCCGCCACCGCCGCGGCAGAGCCGCCCGAGGACCCGCCGGGCGTAAGCGCCGCGTCCGAGCCTTCCGCGCGCCAGGGATTCACGGCGGGGCCGTAGGCGGACGTCTCGTTGGAGGAGCCCATGGCGAACTCGTCCATATTGAGCTTGCCGAGCATCACTGCGCCCGCATCCCTGAGTTGCGCCGAAACGGTCGACTCGTATTCAGGGCGGAAGCCCGAGAGAATCCTCGAGGCCGCCTGCGAAACCACACCCTCGGTGCAGAACAGGTCCTTGATGCCCACCGGTATGCCGCACATGGCCGGCGCATCGCCTGCCTTCAGACGCGTATCGGCGGCGCGGGCGCGCTCCAGCGCGATCTCGGGCGTCCCGTGCACGACCGCGCCGAGCGAGGCTGCCCCCTCGATCGCGGAAAGGCAGGCCTCGGTCAGCTCGACGCTCGTCACGTCGCCCCGGCGGAGCGCGTCGCGCGCCTCGGCGATGGTCATCTTCGTCAGGTCGGACATGATGCGTTCCTCTCGGGGCGAAGGGTGGCCACGGGGGCTGTCGTCACTCGACCACCTTCGGCACGGCGAAGAAGCCTTCGCGCGCGTCGGGTGCGTTCTTCAGGACCTGCGCCTGCCGGTCGCCGTCGGTCACCGCGTCTTCGCGCCGTTTCAGCGGCATGGGCGTGACGCTCGTCATGGGCTCCACGTCTTCCACGTCGAGTTCTCCCAGCTGCTCGATGAAGCCCAGTATCGCGTTGAAGTCCTGCGCGAGCGCGGCGAGTTCCGCCTCGTCGACGCGGATGCGGGCGAGCTTGGCGACCTTGGCCGCGGTGGCGAGATCGATGGACATTGTGCGCGCGGTCTCCCTGCGGGGCTTGCGTCTGATCGGGCGCGGTTTAGCCCCGCGGCGGGGCCGCCGCAAGGCGCTCGCTCTCGACGTGACGGCGGTAGATCTCGATCATCCAGAACAGCAGGACGGCATTCAGGATGTGCCACAGGAAGTGGGTGCCGAGCGGGATCGCCTCGCAAAGCGCCAGGTCGGCCGAGCGCGCCGCGAGCGAGAGGGTCAGAAGGCCGGCACCCGCCAGAAGGCCCGTTGAGAAGGCAGGCCGCAGGCGGCGCAGCGCGATGCCGTAGAGTGCGATGAGTAGCGCGATCGGCCAGTAGAAGGCGGAAATGCCGAAGAGTGGAAGCTGCGAGAAGATCGCGCCGAACAGCGCGGCGAAAGGAAAGAAGGCGAGGATGCCGGCCCGGGCGGCCGCCTTCGGCCAGCCAAGAACGTGGCGGTTCACGGCGAAGAGATAGACCAGCACGAAGGCCGCGATGGCCGCGGTATCGGCGAGCGCCGTGGCGGGGTTGGCGAAGGTGTGGAACAGGCCCGAGCCCGCGCCGATCAGCGCGAGCAGGACGACGAGCGCCGGACCCAGCGGCGGGCCGGGGCGGCCCATACGCCAGGCGGCTGCGACGGCTGCGACCAGAAAGGCGAGGTTCGTCAGGGCGTTGACCGGTTCGGCCCAGAGACCCGGCCCCAGCCGCTCGCAGTAGGCATCGAGCGGTTCGAAAATCGTCCTGTCCATGCCTTATTTCAGTCTCCTTTGGTCGCGAACCATTCCGGTGGAGTGTTAACGCGTAATTAAGCTAGGAAGCGACATGGAACGTACCATCAAGATCTGGCTTTCCGTCATCTTCCCCGGCCTGCTCGGTTTCGTGGCCTCCTGCCTCGTCATCCTGCCGCAACTGACCATGCGCGGCCTCGGCGAGCCGTGGGACGTCATTCTCGGCGTATTCCTCGCCGGCGCCTTCGCGGTCCTGTTCTCGCGGATGCTGTCCCGTCACATCGACGACGACGAGGAGGACCTCAAGGCCGCCACCTCCGAGACCTCGCCTTTCGCGGTCGCGGCGG
>CAZUVG010000297.1:0-4441 GCA_964623765.1 uncultured Roseicyclus sp. | reverse complement strand
GGCGGCGCGGCTTTAGGAGAGGCTCGCCCCGGGGCGGAAGGCGGGCGGGATGCGGTCGTGACCTTCCAGAACGAGGTCCGCCATCATTGCCGCGACCAGTGGCGCCATGCCGAAGCCGATCTTGAAGCCGCCGTTGGCGATGTATTCGCCCGGGCGCAGCGGATGGGGGCCGAGCATGGGCGCCCGCGATCTGCTGCGCGGCCTGAGCCCCGCCCAGCGTTCGACGACCGGCGCACCGCGGAGCGCGGGGCAGGCGTCGCGGGCGCGGGCGATCACCTCTTCGAGCTTCTCGTCCGTGGCGGTCGAGTCGGTCCAATCGCGTTCGGAGGTCGAGCCTACGGCGACGGTGCCGTCGGCGTGCGGCACCACGTGCAGCCCGTCGGCGTAGAGCTGGGGCGCGCCACGCAGATCGCAGGCGAGGAGGGCCGCCTGCCCCTTCACGCCCGCGCCGACGATGCGGCTTCCGGCGAGCCCGTTCAGCTCAACAAGCCCCGCCACCCCCGTCGCATGGATCGCGACGTCGCCCGCAGGCGGCTCCGTCCCGATGGCACCGCCGCGCGAAGCCAGCGCCGCGGCGAGGGCGGCGAGCGCCCGCCGCGGGTGAAGCCGTGCGGTCAGCGTGTCGCGGAGAACGAGGCCGGTAGGGCTTTCGATCAAGTCAGTATACCGGTCTACCGGCAGGATCTCCCAGTCGAAACGTCCCTCCCACAGCGCCCTGGCGGAGGCAGATCGCGCCTCTGCCAGTTCCACCGCGCGCCCGTCGGCGAGCGGCTGTAGGCGGCCGAGACGGGCATAGCCGGGGTCCCGGCCCGAAGCCTCGGCGACCTCGCACCAGAAACGTTCGGCCATCACGAGGCTTTCGAACTGGAGTGCCTTCTTGTCGTTCCACGCTTCCGGCACGTGCGGGGCGAGCGCGCCGACGAGGCCGCCCGAGGCGCCCGCGCCGGGTCCGCCGGGATCCGTCACGACGACCTCCGCCCCGCGCCGGGCGCATTCCCACGCGATGGAGAGGCCGAAGATGCCTGCACCGTTGACGACGATCCGCATTGCACTTCCCGCCGCTGTGGATGAGTGTCGCGCGGACATGCGCGCGCAGCGGGACCTAGACCACGACATGAACGAAAACCAGACGGAACCTGCGCACGCGCTTCATTGGCGGGGCGGGGTGCCGGTGTCTCGTCGCTTCGACGATCCGTTCTATTCGCTGGAGAACGGCCTGGCCGAGACTTGGCATGTCTTCCTTGACGGCAACGGACTGCCCGGGCGGTTCCGAGACGGTTTCGCCATCGGCGAACTGGGCTTCGGCACGGGGCTGAACTTCGTGGCGGCGGCCTGCGCGTGGAGTGAGGCCGGGGCGCCGGGACGGCTGGCCTTCACGAGTTTCGAGGCGTTTCCGCTGTCGCCGGAGGATGCGCACGCGGCGCTCGCGGCCTTTCCCGAAGCAGGGCCGTTCGCGCCGATGGTCGAGACGGTTCTCGGCGGCGCCGAGACTGCCGAAGCGGACGGCATCGCCCTGCAGCTTGTCCGCGGCGATGCACGCGAGACCGTGCCGCGCTGGCAGGGCAGGGCCGACGCGTGGTTTCTCGACGGCTTCGCGCCCACCCGCAACCCCGAGCTATGGGAGCCGGAGCTTCTGCGCGCCGTCGCCGCGCATACCGCGGCCGGCGGCACCTGCGCGACCTACTCCGCGGCCGGCGGGGTGCGGCGGGCGCTCGCCGGGGCGGGTTTCGAGGTGAAGCGGCAAGCGGGCTACGGGCGCAAGCGGCACATGACAACGGGGCGACTTCCGTGAGCGAGCAGAACGCGCGGCTCGGCATCCTCCTGATGATCGCGACGACCTTCGTCTTCGCGATGCAGGACGGGATCAGCCGCTATCTTGCCGGGGAATACAACGTCCTGATGGTGGTGATGATCCGCTACTGGTTCTTCGCCGCCTTCGTGATCGCCGTGGCATCCCGGGCGCGGGGCGGCCTGACGCGGGCCGCACGCACCGATCAGCCGTGGCTGCAGGCGGGACGCGGGGCGCTGCTCGCGCTCGAGATCTGCGTCATGGTGCTGGCCTTCACGTTGCTGGGCCTCGTCGAGAGCCATGCCGTCTTCGCCATCTATCCTCTCCTCATCGCTGCCCTGTCCGGCCCCGTTCTGGGCGAGCGGGTGGGCTGGCGGCGCTGGGCCGCGATCGGCGTCGGTTTCATCGGCGTCCTGGTCATCCTTCAGCCCGGCTTCCGCGTCTTCGACCCGGCTGCGCTGGTGGCGCTGACGTCGGCCTTCATGTTCGCACTCTACGGCCTGCTTACGCGCTACGCGTCGCGGCGTGACACGACGGAGACGAGCTTCTTCTGGACGGGCACCGTCGGCGCCGTCGTCATGACCAGCATCGGCGTCTGGTTCTGGGAACCGATGACGCCGCCCGACTGGGCGTGGATGGCGCTTTTGTGTGTCACCGGCGCCTCGGGGCACTGGCTGCTGATCAAGACCTACTCGGTGGCCGAGGCGAGCCAGGTCCAGCCTTTCGCCTATTTCCAGCTCGTCTTCGCCTCGGCGCTGGGCATGATCGTCTTCGGCGAAACGCTGGAGACGAACGTGGCCGCGGGCGCGGCGCTGGTCGTGGCCGCGGGTCTCTTCACGCTCTGGCGGGCGCGGCAGAAGGAGGTGCAGGGCTAGCGCAGAAGCCGTTCTGCCAGCCCGATCTCCGGCAGGTCGCCCGCCAGTTGCGCCTCGTAGATCGCGAGGCTCTCGGTCACGCGCATGATGTAGTTTCGTGTCTCGGTGAAGGGAATCGCCTCGATCCAGTCCAGGATGCCCTCGGCATCCTCCTGCCGCGGGTCGCCGAAACGCTCGATCCAGTCGTTCGCGCGCCTCGGCCCCGCGTTGTAGCCCGCGGAGACGAGCACGACGTTTCCGTCGTAGCGCTCGATGAGCCCCGCGATGTAGGCGGAGCCCAGGAGCGCGTTGTAGGCCGCATCGCCCAGCACGCGGTCCTCGTCGTAGGCGATCCCGAGGGCGCGTGCAGTGTCGCGGCCGGTGCCCGGCATGACCTGCATCAGCCCCATGGCGCCCGCGTGGCTGACCACGTTGGGATTGAACTCCGATTCGCGCCGGGCGATCGACAGCGCGAGCGCCGCGTCCACCGGAAGGTCCGCGTCCGCGAGATCGGTCACGGGGTAGTAGGCGCGCATGATCTCGTGCCCGTTCTGCGCCGCGCGCTTGGCAATGCGGAGCGCGATGTGCGGGCTGCCGAGTTCGAGCGCGAAGTCGCCGAGCATCCCGGCCTCGGCCCGGTCCAGGCTTTCGGTCAGGTGCGTGAGAAACCGTTCGGCAAGGTCGCGTTCCCCCGCCTCGTAGAGAAGGAGTGCCGCGTGGAACACGTTCGAGGACGTGAAGGAGGCCTGCCGCCAGTCGCCGTAGTCCTCGTCACCGAGGAAGGCGGGATCGACGGGCAGGCCGCCACGCTCGGCCGCAAGCTGCCCGTAGAAGCTCGACTGGTATTGTGCACCGAGCGCATAGGCCTCCGCCGCGGCATCATCGTCGCCGGCCGCCTCGTGTGCCCGGCCCAGCCAGTAGCCCGCGCGGCCCATCGAGATGGGCGAGAAGACGGTCTCGCGGAAGGCATCGAAATGGCCGACGGCGGTCTCTGCCCGGCCGAGGCGCAGGGCGCAGTACCCCGCGAGCCATTCCAGTTCGGCGAAGGCGATGTAGTCGTCTTCACGGTCGAGGAAGTGGTTGCTGGCGTAGTCGTGGCAGGTCCCGAACTCGCCCTCGCGCATCACGTCGCGCGCGAGATCCGCGCGGCGGTCGGCCCATGCCGCGGGACGTCCCAGCGCCGCTCCCGAGGTGGAGCGTTCGGCCATGAGTTCGCCCGCGCTTTCCCACAGGCCCTCGCGGATGCGCCAGATGAAGCGCTCGAAGGCGAGGCCCGGATCGTCCGCGAGGCTTTCGGGGACGGCCGCGATCAGGTCGTCGACACCAGGCCGCCGCGCACGCAGGGCGATGCGCGCCTCCGCGAGCGGGTGGTAGCTCTCGGGCACCAGCGGGAACATGGCCCGCGCCCTTTCCTCCGCGCCTTCCCACAGCAGGTGATCGAGACGCCGGACATGGTGATCCTCGTCGTTCAGCACCGCGCCGAAGGCCGAGCGGAGGGCAGAAGCGGCCTGCCCGGACATGGTCATGCCGGCCCAGGCGTCGACGGCGATCTCGTGCGCCATGCCGATCTCGCCCCGCGCGGCATGGGCCTGGGCGAGCGCCAGCGCGCCCATGCCGGTGCGGGGCGGCGCGTCCGCGAAATAGGCGATCACGCGCGCGGGATCGCCGCCCCGGGGGATCGACGGCTCCCCCTGCGCGCGAAGGTAGGGCAGGCCGGGCCAGTCGGGGTTGCGTGCGAGGAAATCCTCGTAGTCGGCAAAGTCTGCGCCTCCGCGGCGCAGGCGTCGCCAGTCGACGA